>URDV01000266.1 GCA_900546605.1 uncultured Prevotella sp. | reverse complement strand
CTTGGCAAACTTACCTGTTAACCCGTTAACTTGTCAACTTGTTTACTAATTCCGCCAACGCGTGTTGTGTATAAGTAGGTATTCAAAATTAGTTGATATAATTGTGTTCAGAATTAGTTGATATGCCTTGGCGCATTCTTTCGCCCAGAAACAGCACTCATTCATATCAACTAATTTTGAATACATACTTGTTAACTAATTCTGCCAATGGGTTAGGGTGGTTCTAATCATTCTGATAGTTGCTTTTCCCTTTATAGCATGTGTTTTTTGTCAGTTAACTCAGTCACATAGCCCGCTATGTTCCTTTGTTCACTAAAAAAAATACGCACACGATAGAGTACAAATCAACTTATCAGAATGATTAGAACCACGCTAAAGCGATAAAGACCCTTTTTATATTTACTAGTTATATTGTCAATGTTTCCTTGCAGTTTACAATAAAATATGCCATATTAACTAAACAAATGTAGGATTTATGCTGAATGACTTGTATGTATGTTGCATTATATTACATAAATGTTACAATGCAACAAAATTACAATTACATGCAACATTTGTGCTTGGCATAACCTTGTGTAAGTCAGTAGTTTTGCGGCATCGAAACCATGAGCGGTGTTACGAATGTTGCATAAAACATTATACGCAACACAGTGTTAAACGTCGCCATGGACCACAAAATTTCTTACCTCATAACAACAGTTACCATGTCAAGTTACAATTATCACCTTTCACGCGCCGCGTTGCTTACCTTTATGGCAGCCGTAAGCGCAAGCGCTTTGGCACAAACACCTGCCGATAGCACCGACACGAAAGGGGCAAACAACAAAGAAGAGGGCAACCGCAATGTAATGCTTAATGCAGCATCGGCAAACGGCCCACGTGAAATTTCAATAGGTTTGCCTGGCGGCGATGTAAATGTACTCGAAAACGGACTACCCGTAGTGTTTAATTCAAACCCACACAATGTCAATACCCATTGGCGTGGTGATGGTTCGTTGGCACATACAGGTTTGCTCAAAATTTCAGAAACAGCAATAACCACAGGCAACATAGGCTATGCTGTTAACTCGTTCGACCAATTAGGCACAGACAAGAGCAAGTTTTTTAATGGTACGCTCAACTACAACACCAACCACTTTGGCAAGCAACAGTTTGACTTGAACCTAAATGGTGCCATAGGTAAAGGTTGGTTCTACTCAGGAAGCGTTTATCAGAACTTTGACCCAGGTTCATTTAAATTACGTTTTGCACAGTATCAAGATCGCACAGAAATATATAAGTTTGCATTGACCAAACTTTATAATGAAGGTCGTGGTCGTTTGTCGGCCATTTATCATTACTCTAATTCACATTGGTTGTCAAACGCAACAACAGGAGCTCCGTTCATCTATAATGGCGATGGTTCAGTAAAGGAAATTCCTGGTTTCAGTCTTGGCACGAGTTCGTATTTGCCTAACGTATCAACCATACCTTATATGGACATGCGCACAGGTGAGGTTCGCACTATTTCACTATATGATGCAACTGCCAGTCGTGGCAACCAGTTTACCTTGCAGAACAACTATCGTTGGGACAATGGTTTGGAGTGGGACGTACGCTTTAAATATGACCATGCTTTAGGTTCATACCTTTATCAAACTCCCATGTCGCTCACTGAGATTACGGCCGCTGATGGTTATTACACCAAGGGAGCTGATGGCTCGCTCACACCTTATGTTGGCCACATGCAGAGTCGCATGTCATGTTTTAATCGTGGCAAGATTGACGAAACCTTCTTGACCACCGAACTGAAGCGTAAGTACGACAACATGACTTGGCGTGTGGGCTTGAACCAATGGCACTACCACAACAACTATGCATCGTGCACCACCATGTATGATCATACGGTAGAAGAGATGCCTTCGTTGCTTTATCACCCTACTGCGTTGGCTGAGAAAAAGTACTATGGCACTTCAGCCTATTACAACTTTAACCAAAACGCCTCAGAATATTACAAAGGTGATGAAAACAAACTTGCTGTGTTTGCCACACACGATTGGGACATTACTCCTAAGCTCAACTTGTATTATGGTGCTCGCCTTGAGTGGCAACGCTCAAAGGGTGAAAACGCAGCAGTGCGCAATGCCGATGGTAAGTATGTGGGACGCTTTGCTAACTACCACTTAGGTGCTACGGCAGCTGATGGCACAGTGATAGCTCCCGTAAATTACTCTTATGACTGGTTGAACACCGTTTACACAGCAGCTCTCACCTACAAACTGACTCAGCAGTTTGGCTTTACGGGCGATTTTACTTACAACACGCAGCGTCCTAACATGAGTTCATTTGCACCGGCTGAAATGCCGAATGTAGGTAAGATAGCCATACCCTTGGGACGTGCAGGTATTTACTATAACAACGACTGGATTAGTTTGACCTCATTGTTCTCATACATTGCTAAGTCGAACAACAACTCTACGCTTAACCTCATCAACCCTAATAATTCGTCTGACATCAAAGCCTCGGCTTTGACCTATGACATCAAAACGCTGGGTTGGACAACCGATGCTGTGGTGAAACCTTTCAAAGGCTTTGCTTTCCACTTCCTCTTTACTTATCAAAAGCCTACTTATAAAAAGTATGCAACGAGTGTAACTTTCTCAGATGGTACGGTGAGTGGAATTAATGCTACAGGTAATATAGTAACGGAAATTCCGAAGGTGCTGGTTGAACTCGACCCTTCATACACCTTCCTCAAAAACGATGCTTTGCGCATTTGGGCATCGTTCCGTTACTTCTCAAAAACGTATGCCAACATTAAAAATGCCTACTACTTTAACGGCCGTTGGGAAACGTTTGGTGGTGTAGATTGGAAGGTAAATAAACACGTGCAGTTGGGCTGCACGGTTATCAACTTCTTGAACCAAACAGGTGCAAAGGGCTCAATTGCTGGTGCTGAACTGGTTGACAAGGACCAAGCTGCACAATACAATGGTGCTTGGATGGCAGGTTCTTACATCCGTCCGTTCACAGTAGAGTTCTCGGCTAAAATTAATTTCTAACTATTCCTTACACTCAACCCGTTGGCGGAATTTCAGGTTAACGGGTTAACAAGTTGACAGGTTAACAAGTAAGTATGCTTTACACCACT
>URDV01000265.1 GCA_900546605.1 uncultured Prevotella sp. | reverse complement strand
AATAGGAACCGCCGTATGCCGAACGGCACGTACGGTGGTGTGAGAGGTCGGTAAACATGAAAGTAGGAGATAAACACCTATGATTAGTGTTTACCTCCTACTCGATTGCAATACGGCTTAGTTCGGATGGTTACCAAACATTCATGCCAATGAAGGTGTTCCGTCCGACATAAAGTTTACATCTGCTGCAACAAATGATAGTTTCATGCTGAAGCCGACCATTTATAATGAAGGGGACATTGTTGCTTTAGACAGAGCATAATAGACTATGCCAAAATTGAGGAAATATCCTGTTGAGGAGTTATATATGCCACAAAAATGAACACCTTATTATGTTTTTTAATAACGTTACAATGCTACTTTTATCGCACCATAGTGGGGTGAACTGATAGTTTTTTAGTACTTTTGCCGTGTAATTGTTATTCAAATCACTATAACAACGAATGAAACATAAAGTATATATCATCTCTTTATTACTTGTAGCCATTTCGGCTTTGCTACAATCGTGTAACGATGACGAAACTTATGCTGATAAGCGTAAGCGCGAAAACAAGCAAATTAATGCATTCTTAAAGTCTGGAGCTCAGGTAATGAGTGAAGATGTTGAAGGAGAGTATTTATTAAATATACCAGGCGATATTAAAGTTATATCTGAAGATCAGTTTTGTCGTAACGACAGCATGACAGATGCTTCAAAAAACGAGTATGTTTACTTTAAGCGTACAGGTGTCTATATGCAGATATTGTCAAAGGGCGATGGTGAAAAATTAGCCAATGGTGAAACTGCACGGGTTGTGTGTCGTTATACAGAATTCAACATAGCTACGGATAGTATACAAACTACAAATAAAACCAATAGTGCTGAAATGACTCCAGATGTGATGTTTGCAAGTAACACCTCAGGAACATTCACTGGAACCTTTATTAGTGGCATCATGTATCAGTCATACAAATCTTCGGCAGTGCCTCCAGCATGGTTAATTCCGTACACCTATGTAAATTTAGGTCGTAATACGGCAAATTTGGCGCATGTGCGGTTAATTGTTCCAGGTTCGCAAGGACAAGCTAATGCTTCATCAAATGTATATCCTTGTTTCTATGATGTGACATACCAACGTGGTAGATAATGTGCATATGCTGAAATAAACATATAGTAAAGCCAGAAAATAGACACCCTACAGTAAGGTGATACTCTATTTACTGGCTTTTTTCGTTTCAAAAAAAATGTAATACCATTGAAGCTTTATTTATTTGTAATCATAGTGTTATGTTGGGGGCATTTACAAGCACATGCGCAAACTGAGGATGTTCCCTATGTTAGTTGGGATTATTTTGTACAAAACTATTTAGAAACGTTAGATGCAACCAATGAAGATGAAACATTTGATGAAGACCTCATCGAGCGACTTGAAAATCTGTCATTGCATCCATTTCAAATAAATTTGTTACAACGAACAGATTTGCTACAGTTGCCATTTATTGACGAGGTACAAGCTGACTCTATATTAAGCTATCGTAATAAGCGACATGGGTTTGTGTCGTTAGGAGAGTTGCAATTGATTAAAGGCATTGATTATTACACACGTGCATATCTATCGTTATTTGTGCGTTGCGACTCTGTTATGCCCCCATCTTCAGAGTGGTTACATAGGCAGCGTGAAGAGCAAAAGTTGATAAAGAAACTCTTGGACGGCAAGCATGAAGTGGAGAGCCGACTTGATATACCCCTATACCAACGTGCAGGTTACGAAAAACAAGAAAAGCCCACAGCAACTAATTGCTATACGGGCAATGCATTGCACCATGTGGTTCGTTACATGTATCACTACAAGCGTGAGGTGCTTTATGGTTTGACATTAGAGAAGGATGCAGGCGAACCAATTTTTAAAAAAGGCTTTTATCCCTATGATTACATATCAGGTTACATACTATTAAAACTCAAAAATAGCCCGTGGAGTGTAGCTTTAGGTGACTATAATGTGTATGCTGGACGTGGACTCTTGTTAGGACAACAACTATATGGTGGTAGAATAGAACAGCAAAGAATTCTACAACGACCTGCTACCACTTTCAAAGCACACACTTCGACCCAAGAAAGTCATCATTTTCGTGGCGTAGCAGTATCATTTACCCATTCATCATTTACCCTGTTAGGTTATGTATCATACCAAAAGTTAGATGGCCGATTTAACAGCCATTCAACAGATACTATAAGTACCTTGCTTACAACAGGGTTGCATCGCACGTTTAGTGAACTCTATGCGCACCGTACATTAGGGTGTCTCACATCAGGAGCAAGTGTAACATACAATAGGCAACACTTTGCGTTGGCAGCCCATGCCGTTTACACCCATTATACCCATGTGGTCAGTCCGCAGCAACGCATCTATAATCAATACTACTTTAGGGGACAAGAAGCTTTAGCCAGTTCGTTGTCTTACTACTACTTACTACGTAATTTTACCGCTACAGGTGAGTGGGCTATAGATGGTTGGGGGCATATGGCTGTAGAAAATACGTTCTTATACAAGCACTCTCGGAAATTAGCATTCAGTTTGCAGCAGCGACATTTTTCGCCTCGTTTCATTAGCATCAATGGCCGTGCAATGCAGCAAGGTAGCAAAGTGGCTAATGAGCAAGGTATCATGTTGAGCACACGCTATTGGCCATTACAACGCTTAGAGATAGATGCTTACATAGATTGTTTTAGGTTCCCTCGCCCCACCTTTAATGCCTACTTTAATGGCACACATGGTGTTGAAGCCATGTTACAATCAACTTATGCATGTAGCAATTCATGCAAGTTATTATTACGTTATCAAGTAAAACAAAAACAATACAACTTTACCTATAAAAAACAACGAATGATTGAAAATCGTGTGACACAGAAGTTGCGATTAGCATCGTTGTGGACCCATCGTGCTTATGATTGCACGTTACAAGCAGATGCAAGCTATGTGCGTAGACAGAGTGGCACACAACATTGGGGCACCATGTTATCGGTTCGAGGTGGTTACAAGGTACTGAAAGGTTTACAAGTGAAAGGCATGTTAGGGCTATTTTTCACTGATGATTATGAAAGCAGACTATATGTGTATGAGCCTCAGTTGTTGCATGCTGCGGGGTTCTCTTCGTTTTCAGATTATGGTTGGCGTAGTGTGCTATTAACCAATTG
>URDV01000264.1 GCA_900546605.1 uncultured Prevotella sp. | reverse complement strand
CCGATCTTAAAAAACTCTTTGATGCTTGCATCAAAGAGCTTTTAACGACCATTTGTTTTGCCATAAAGATAAATGCTTTATTTGTCAACGTATATTTGCTTTTACGCAAGATGTTTGTTGCGTTTTTACTATGTTTTAATGCATGTAATTCGTTATCAACTAATTTGTAACCTCTATAAAAAATAAAAGTGGCCCATTTCGCAACGGACCACTCAATGTTTTTATAGGTATTAGTCCTTAAGGTAAAAAGATTGTGATTAGGATAACGGGTGCAAATGTAGTTCCTTATTTTTACATGACCAAACATTTGCTAAAGAATTTATATAACTATTGTTATATTCTGTAATACGCAATATGCAAAGTTGTGCGTATATAGTTAAAAAGCAGGAAGAAGTGTACCTTCTTCCTGCTTGAATTTTAAAAGTCGAACGAAAGTCGAGCGTTGATTTGTCGGCCTGTGAGGTAGTTGGGCACGGCATACTGTGTGTTGGTAATGTCTGTTACCCAATAGTATGAATTGACATTGTCAATGCCTAATAAGTTGAAGCAGTCAACTCCCAACCATATATTTTTAAATATGCGTCCTATGCCATGTTGTATGTGATGGTCTTCATTTTTGAGTAATCGGTAACTCATGCCTACATCAACGCGTTTGTAAGCAGGGGCACGTAAGGTTTGTTGTGCTTTTTCGCTACGGGGAGGACCAAAGGGTAGGCCATCGGCAAAGGCTGCCTTAAGCGTAAAGCGCCAACGAGTCGTTCCAGGAAAGTAGTCGGTAAAGTACAACGAAACGTTGTAAAGTTGATCTGTTGGGCGTGGTACCCACAGTCCGTTAATCTTTTCCTTCGTGCGCATGAGTGAGAAGGACAACCATGAGTCGGTGCCTGGCACAAATTCGCCATAGAGCTTGAAATCAACACCTGCTGCGTAACCACTTGATTCATTCCGTCCGTAATACACAACACGCACATTGTCAACCGTGTAAGGTATGAGGTGTGATAAGGCTTTGTAGTAAGCCTCGGCTGTGAATTTAAATGGGCGGTCGGCTACCTTAAAGGTATAATCGGCTCCCAGCACAAAGTGAATGGAACGTTGTGACTTGATGTTGCGGTTTAGTTGAACGGTTGATACGCCTGCTGTAATGGTTGTATCCTTTAATTCCTTGTAGAAGGGCGGTTGGTAATAGAAACCTGTAGCAAAGCGCAGTGTCCAATGATCAGAGAAGGATGGGAGTAGCCCTACCGATAGGCGTGGCGAAACGATGGTTTCTTTATTCCAATCCCAATGGCTGAGTCGAAGTCCATAGGTAATGTTGAACAAACCTGCCTTTGACCGAATGCGCCATGTGTCTTGTGCAAAGAACGCTATGCGTGAGGTGGTGATGTCTGACTTTGAGCGTAGACTATAAATAAGGCGTAAGGCTGTAGGGTTGTAAGGGAGTGAATAGCCCATTGAGTCGCGCATCTCCCATTCGCGTGAGTTATCGTGTATGGTTTCGCGTGTCCAATTAAAGCCTGCTTGTAGTGTGTGGCCCGTAAACTTTGTGCGAAAGCGCAACCCCGTGTTCATAACGCGTGCACGCAAGCGGTTGCGAGCATGCTCTAAATATGTGCCCACACCCATTTGCTCTTGTGTGGTAGCTTCGTTTAGCCAATATTGGCCTTGTATGTCATAGGTTTCATGCTCTTGTGTAGAGTAGGTTGAAAACTGAAAAGCCAAGTAGGTGTTGGGGTTAAAATGGCGAGTAAGGGTTGCCGCACCAAATAGGGTGCGGAAGTAATCCTTCTCTTGTCCATCAAAGTAAACCTTAAAGGTTTTAGCTTCGTAGATGGTGCCAAACTTTGTTTCGCGATCGTGGGGCACAAAGTTGTAATGATTGTCTGATATGTTGGCCAAGGCGTCAAATGACCATCGCCTGTTGGGGTGCCATGATAGCACGGCTTGATAGTCAAGAAAGTTGGGCTTGTATTCACCATTGGTGTCGGTTGAACCTAATAGGTAACGTGTGGTTTTGTAACGGAGTGATGACATTAAACTCACCTTTTTATTGCCCCAACCCACGTAGGCTCCTGCTCCTAACATGGAGGCTTGTGCTGAGGCTTCAAATGCATCGGGACGCTTGTAGGTGATGTCAAGTACCGACGACATTTTGTCACCATAACGAGCTTCAAATCCTCCTGAGGAGAAGCCAATGCTCTCAACCATGTCAGAATTGATGATGGAGAGTCCCTCTTGTTGGCCTGAACGAACTAACATGGGGCGGTATACTTCAATGCCATTGAGGTAAACGCAATTTTCGTCAAACGATCCACCACGAACATTATATTGTGATGACAACTCATTGTGGGTTGACACACCTGCTTGTGTGGCTATGATTTCTTCAACACCATTACCTGTAGTCGAAGGTGATAGTTTGGTGTCGGGTTTTGTTATGCGTTGTGTGGTAGTGGTTTGTCGTCCTTGTCCTGTAACTACGGCTGTGCCTAAGTTGTTGTCGGGGGAGTAGGGAGGTAGTATGATGTCTAATCTAACAGAATCACCTGGCGAACGTAATAGGCGCTTGCGTGTTTCATAGCCTATCATTGAGTATACTATGCGCACGCTATCGGCAGAGTTGCACCATAGGGTATATTCTCCTTTAAGGTTAGTAACGGTAAGCGCTGCCTGTCCTAAGGCTCGAACACTTGCCAATTCAATAGGTGCTCCGTCTGTATCTTTTATTGTGCCGAACACGCGTGTGCGTTTTTGTGCGTGTGCTTGCATCGTGCTGAATAAAAGGCCGATGAGCAGAAATATGTGAAGTTTCTTTAGTGGGTTCATGCTACTAATAACGAATAAATACTATTGTTATTGTTGTAAGGATAAAATTAAAGGCGCAACTTTCAATGTTGAAAGCTGCGCCATTGTGTGGGCAAAGATGGATTCGAACCACCGAAGGCGTAAGCCAGCAGATTTACAGTCTGCCCCATTTGGCCACTCTGGTATTTGCCCGTCTTGTTTTGTTTTTGCAACCCTTATTTCTGAATTGCGATGCAAAGGTAGCGCTTATTTTTTAAATACCAAACATTTCATCGATTTTTTTTTAAAAAAGTGCTTTTTTCGTTCGTTTTACAGCTTTTTGAATGGTTTTTCAGACAGTGAAAACACCTAATTATAACCCGTTGGCGGAATTTCAGGTTAACGGGTTAACAAGTTGACAGGTTAAC
>URDV01000263.1 GCA_900546605.1 uncultured Prevotella sp. | reverse complement strand
CCGATCTATTGCTTTTGTTTATGTTTTCAGCAGCTCTATCTAAATCGTCAAGAATAGGTAAGAGTGCTTCGAGCACTTTCTGTCCTCCGTTTAAAATGAGTTCTGTCTTCTCTTTAAGCGTACGTTTGCGGTAGTTGTCAAATTCGGCAACTTGACGAAGATATTTGTCCTTGAGCTGAGCTATTTCGTCGTTGGCTTTATCTAATTTCTCTGCATCAGTCAACTCCGTATCTTTTTCGGCTTCTTGTGGTTCAGTAGCTGCATTTTGTGCAGTTGCTTGCTCGTTTATTTCTTTGTTTTCTTTCTCTTCTTTTTTCATTTTTGCGTATGAATATTTTTTCTTTACTCTATGCAAGAAATATGCCATTTGTTGTAATTCATGCTTAGCTTAATCGTAAATTTCTGCTTAATTGCATAAACTTGCATAAGCAGATGTCACAAACGGCTTCTAAGATTGTACAAAAAGTGCTGGACACCTACTTGACTATGCTCATAAACTGATTATTTTACATCAGCATAAAGTTTTTCTTTCAGTTCTTTTACGCGTTCGTCGTGGATGTAATCCTCATAGGTCATCAATTTATCAATGCTACCATTAGGTGTAAGTTCAATGATACGATTTGCAACGGTGTTGATAAATTCGTGGTCGTGGCTTGAGAATAGAATGTTGCCTTTGAAGAGTTTTAAGTTGTTATTGAAAGCTTGGATACTTTCCATATCAAGGTGATTGGTTGGTGTATCAAGAATCAAGCAATTGGCGTTACGTAGTTGCATACGGGCAATCATGCAGCGCATTTTCTCACCACCTGAAAGCACGTTGACTTTCTTTTGAATATCTTCATCTTTGAAGAGCATTCGTCCAAGGAAAGCTTTAAAGTAAACGTCATTACCTTCACCATATTGACTTAGCCATGTAAGCATGTCCATGTCGGTGTTAAAGAAGGATGTGTTGTCAAGTGGAAGGTAGGCAGTGGTGATAGTTACACCCCACTTAAAGCTTCCTGCAGCAGGTTTGGCATTGCCGTTAATGATTTCAAAGAGTGCTGTCATGGCACGTGGGTCATGGCTAAGAAATACAATTTTCTCGCCTTTCTCAACGGTGAAGTTTAGGCGATCAAAGAGCACAGTGCCATCATCAAGTGTTGCCTTGAGGTCTTTAACTTCAAGAATTTGGTTGCCAGGCTCGCGATCCATTTGAAAGATGATGCCAGGATACTTACGTGTAGAGGGCTTAATTTCTTCCACATTAAGTTTTTCAAGCATCTTTTTACGGCTTGTAGTTTGCTTACTCTTGGCCACGTTGGCTGAGAAGCGTCGAATGAACTCTTCCAACTCTTTTTTCTTCTCTTCAGCTTTCTGTTTTTGATTTTGTGCTTGACGTAAAGCAAGTTGTGAAGATTCATACCAGAAAGAGTAGTTTCCTGAGAAGAGCGTAACTTTGCCAAAGTCGATGTCGACTGTGTGTGTACACACTTGGTCAAGGAAGTGACGGTCGTGGCTAACTACGAGCACAGTGTGTTCAAAGTTACCTAAATACTCTTCGAGCCACTCAACCGTTTCAAGGTCAAGGTCATTGGTAGGCTCATCAAGTAACAAGTTGTCTGGTTCACCAAACAAGGCTTGAGCCAACATGACGCGTACTTTTTCTTTACCACTAAGTTCGCCCATGAGTTTGCCGTGTAGCTTTTCCTTAATGCCCAATCCGCTCAATAAGGTGGCGGCATCGTTTTCGGCTGTGTATCCTCCCATTTGGGCAAATTTGTCTTCAAGCTCAGCTACCTTAATGCCATCTTCATCAGAGAAATCAGCCTTAGAGTAAAGTTCGTTACGTTCTTGCATTACTTGCCACATGGTGGTATGTCCCATCAGTACGGTGTCAAGAACGGTGAACTCATCATATTTAAAGTGATCCTGACTGAGCACCGAAAGTCGTTCACCAGGCCCCATTTCAACTTTACCTTTGTTTGGCTCAAGTTCGCCAGAGATGGCTTTAAGCAAAGTTGATTTGCCTGCACCATTGGCACCTATAATTCCATAGATGTTGCCATTGGTAAACTTCATGTTAACGTCTTGATAAAGGATGCGCTTGCCAAACTGAATGGCTAAGTTTGAAACGGTAATCATATAATATTATTGTATTTGTTGTTTGCTATTAATGCTATTTTTTGTGGCATTTTGATTGCCAATGTGCAAAGATAGTGCAAACCGAGCGCAATACAAAATAAAAGGCTGAAAGTCTTTTATTTTTATTGCCGAGGTGCCGCCTATCTTATTAAAAGAAAGTGCAAACCGAGCGCAGAAAAGCTAGAGCATATATAGACATCCCGTTTATTGACAAATGCGTTGTCAATAAACGGGATGCTTACACTTATTGGTATCTACCTTAATTAGGTATAAAGATTACTGAAATCGGCTATGGTAGTTTTCTTGATTGCGCAATTATTCTTTTAGCGGAATATTCACTTCGGGATCGTTAGTATTATCAAAGGTAAAATCACCTGTTACAGACGAGGTGAAAAATGTACCTGTGGCTGTTGTTGTGCCATGCTGACGTAAGGGTACATTATGCAACGTGCGTGTGTAAAGCACTTCATTCTTTGCATTCAACATATTAATCAAGATATCCGCTGTTTGCTCTTCTGCAGTAAGAAATACTACTAGGCTTTGTTTTTTTCCCGTAAAATTATTGCTTTGAGCATTTGATCGTAGGAATTCTACGGTGTAAGATAGTTCGGTCGGTGCTAATCCCGTTGTGGGGTTGAACGCATATGGTGTTTTAGCAGCGTCCTTTGTAGAATCGGAAGTTATTTGGATCTTTTCAACATCGTCAGGATAAGTATCTGTTACAGCAAGCCTAAATGTGGCGGTAATGCGTTTGCCAAAATTCATCGTGACGCTTTGTGATGTATTGCCTTTTACCTCCACATCCATTTTCGTAGCGTATGTAACAGATGGAATATAAAGTTCAGGTAGTGACGCTTCTGTAGCCGATGTAATGTTAGCTACACTTGACTCTGTGATACGTGCTTTGTGCGCTACAGCGACGAAGGTGTACTTGCCAACGTGTAAAGGCATTTTTACGTGATCAAAGTCTTCATCTGTTCCTGAATATTTTTCTTCTTTGTACACCTCTTTACCATTACTATCATATACCTTAAAGGCAATACGCGTAACACCAACTTCTGAAGCCGTGGCTCGCATGTTACGT
>URDV01000262.1 GCA_900546605.1 uncultured Prevotella sp. | reverse complement strand
AGCATACTTACTTGTTAACTTGTCAACTTGTTTACCCGTTAACCTGAAATTCCGCAACGGTTTTTTTTTGATTTATATGAGCGAGAGTCAAGGGAGTAGGCATGGGTTTTGTCATACATGCCTAACCCCTTTTTAATTTTAGATGTTCAAAGAATGTGCGTATGCGCTCTATTTTTATAACAGGACACCTCTTAAAATGCACAATTTTTTTACACCTATTGTAAAATACATACTCCCTCAGTCAACTTATTCGTTGTTGTCGCTATTGTTTTGACTGCTAAAGAGCCCACCAAAGTCGTCATTGTTGTAGTCATTGCCTTCAGCTGGTGTAGTAGTGGTAGCTTCAGCTGAATCACTTGTAGCATTAGTAGTAGCCTGCTCAGTCACCTCGTTCGCTTCGGCCGTTTCAGAGTCAGCATTTGGCTCCTCCTCTTCAGTCGGAACAAGGCACACGCTTGAAATGACATCATTACGCTTCTTGAGGTCAATTAATCGGTTGCCCTGCGTAGCACGTCCTAACACGCTCACATCGCTAATGCGCAAACGTATGGTAATGCCACTCTTATTAATAATCATCAAGTCCTCGTTCTCAGTAACAGCCTTAATAGCCACCACTTTACCCGTGTCCTCAGTAATGTTGAGCGTCTTCACACCCTTACCACCACGGTTCGTTACGCGGTAGTCGCTTACGGCCGAGCGCTTGCCCTTACCCTTTTCGCTTACTACCAGCACTGTCTCCTTTTCGGGGTCATTCACACAAATCATGCCAATAACCTCGTCAGTGGGGTCATCCTCGTCAAGTCTGATACCACGTACACCTGTAGCAGTACGGCCCATGGCACGTACGGCATTCTCGTTAAAGTGAATGGCGCGACCATTGCGGTTGGCAATAATAATTTCGTCTGAACCATTGGTCAAAACAACGCTCACCACCTTGTCGTCCTCGCGAATGTTAATAGCGTTCACACCATTGGTGCGCGGACGAGAGTAGTCAGCCAAACATGTCTTTTTAATAATGCCTTGCTTGGTGCAGAATATTACATAGTGACTTTGGCAGAAGTCGGCATCGGCCAGTTTACGAATGTGTAAGCAGGCGTTAATGCTATCATCTGGATCAATATTGAGCATATTCTGTATAGCGCGTCCTTTGGCATTCTTAGCCCCTTCAGGCAAGTCATACACTTTGAGCCAGTAGCAACGTCCCTTAGCTGTAAAGAAGAGCATCGTGTTGTGCATGGTGGCATGGTAAATGTACTCAATAAAGTCGCTATCGCGTGTGCTTCCGCCCTTTGAGCCAACGCCTCCACGACCTTGTGCGCGGAACTCGTTAAGAGGAGTGCGTTTGATATATCCTAAGTGCGAAATGGTGATAACTACTTCATCGTCGGCATAGAAATCCTCAGGGTTGAATTCAGTTGATGATAAGCATATTTCAGTACGTCGCTCATCGGCAAACTTTTCTTTTACCTCAATCAGTTCATCCTTCATCACCTTGCGGCAAAGTTCATCATCGCTCAAAATTTGCTCATAATAGGCAATGCGCTTTTCAATTTCGCTATACTCCTCATGCAGCTTTTCTTGCTGAATGTTGGTGAGTTGAGCCAAGCGCATGTCAACAATGGCTTTAGCTTGTACATCGTCAAGTCCGAAGCGAGACTTCAAGGCTTCAATAGCCTCTTGTGGATTTTTTGAAGCACGAATTAAGCGTACCACCTCGTCAATGTTATCCGAGGCAATGATTAAACCTTCAAGAATGTGAGCACGCTCTTGAGCCTTACGCAAGTCATATTGTGTGCGGCGAATAACCACATCGTGGCGATGCTCTATAAAGTATTTGATGCAATCCTTCAGCGTGAGCAGTTGTGGGCGTCCAGCTTTGTGAGCGTGGTCGTGAACCAATGCAATGCAGTTTACAGCAAACGATGTTTGCAGAGCTGTCATCTTGAAGAGCTTATTGAGCACCACATTGGCATTGAAGTCACGTTTCACGTCAATCACAATGCGCATACCATCCTTATCACTCTCATCGTTTACGTTTGATATGCCATCAATGCGCTTATCAGCAGCCAGCTGTCCTATAAACTTTACAAGTTCCTCCTTGTTGAGTCCGTAGGGCAGTTCCGACACAACAATGGTGTCATGCTGTGGGCCACTCTCAATGTCTGTTTTGGCACGCATAATAATGCGTCCGCGTCCTGTTTCGTAAGCACTACGTACCCCTTGCATGCCCATAATGTAGCCACCCGTAGGGAAGTCGGGCGCTTTAATGTAGTGCATCAACTCTTCGATGGTAATGTCGGGGTTGTCAATGTAAGCCACGCAGCCATCAATTACCTCGCCCAAGTTGTGTGTAGGAACGTTAGTTGCCATACCTACGGCAATACCACTCGCACCATTCACCAAAAAGTTGGGTATGCGTGTAGGCATTACGCTGGGTTCGTCGCGCGTGTTATCAAAGTTACGGTCCATGTCAACCGTTTCCTTCTCAATGTCTTGCATCATAGCCTCGCCTACGGGCGAGAGGCGTGCTTCAGTATAACGCATAGCTGCTGCCGAGTCACCATCCATTGAACCAAAGTTTCCTTGACCTTCGACCAAGGTGTAACGCATATTCCATGGTTGTGCCAAGCGCACCAAAGCTCCATATACCGAACTATCACCGTGTGGGTGGTACTTACCGAGCACATCACCCACTACACGTGCCGACTTACGAGTCGGCTTGTTATGGGTGATGCCTAATTCCATCATGTCATAAAGAATACGGCGGTGAACGGGTTTAAAACCATCACGCACATCAGGGAGTGCGCGCGACACGATCACCGACATAGAATAGTCAATGTATGAGGATTTCATTTCCTCCTCAATGTTGACTTTGATAATTCTGTCGTCGTCTGTTATCATTGATTTTTGAAATGTATATTTTCTAAAGAGCAAAGTTACTACATTCTTTTTTAATAGCCACGTTTTTTATGGGGTAAAAACTGCATTTATGGGGTGCAACATAGCCGTTAAGGCCTTTTATTTGCCCTCTAAGCCATTTTAGGGGGTGTTGTCGGCTTCTTTTTTTTATGTTCGATAAATGATGTACAAAGTGCTCTTAGGGCCGTATTGGCCTTTACTAATGAGTGTTGTCTCATGTTTTTTTAGGTGGTTGTTCTTAATGTCTACGCGTTGGCGGAATTTCAGGTTAACGGGTAAACAAGTTGACAG
>URDV01000261.1 GCA_900546605.1 uncultured Prevotella sp. | reverse complement strand
CTTTAACATAATAAGTGGTGTAAAGCATACTTACTTGTTAACCTGTCAACTTGTTAACCCGTTAACCTAAAATTCCGCCAACGGGTAGATAGTATAAAATACTATTGAAAATACTCAGTTGGTAAGCGGGTGTTTCACTTTGTATGGCACCACAACTTACATATTTACTGTGGAATGGTGACAGTGTTAAATTCACTCACATCGGGTGTGGTGTGTTGGTCGTGAATAATTTGTACCAATTCGCGCACGATGTCAGGGTGTGCTGCTGCTACATTATTGTCTTCATGCACGTCGGTGGCAAGGTTGAACAACTTGCATTGTCCACGTTCAACGTAAAGTTTCCAGTCGCCTCGACGTACTGCCATTTGGTTGGTTTCATGAAATTCCCAGTATAGGAAATCATGCTCCTTTTGGTCTGCATTGTTGCCTAAAAGGGTGGGGGCAAACGAAATGCCATCAAAGTAGTCTTTGTCAGCCAAACGTTTGTTGCCAAAGCGTGCTACATAATCCTTTTGTCCAATTAGGTCGCAGAAGGTGGGCATAATGTCATAAAAGGCCAGTATGTGGTCGTTAACGGTTCCAGCAGGCACGTGTCCAGGCCAGCGAACAATAAAGGGAATGCGTATGCCGCCTTCATGACATGAACGTTTTTTGCCTTGCAGTTTGCCATCACGTCCAAAGAAGTCGGGGTCGCCACCGCCCTCCTCATGTGGGCCATTGTCTGATGAGAATATAACAATTGTGTTATCATCTAAGCCTTTGGCCTTTAACTTGGCCATGATTTCACCCACATAGGCATCTAAGCGAGTTATCATAGCTGCAAATTGTGCATGGGTGTTAACTGTGGCATGATAGCGGTCAGTACCTGCAAATGTTTTGTCGTTACAGAACTTACCATAATAGGCTTGCAGAATAGAGTCGTTAGGCTGATAAAGTTCTGCGTGGGGCAGGGTGTAGGTAAAGAATCCGTAGAAAGGCTTGTCAGCAGTTTGTTGGTCTATCCAGTCTAAGGCTTCTTGGTGAATCATGTCGCCTGAGTATTGCTTACGCTTGGCATAGTCGGGATTGGTGCATCCATCACTATATTGCACATTTTGATCCATGGTGATGCGTATAACATCTTTGTCACCACGACGCGGACTATAGCGATTCAAAAAGTTGGGAAAGTAGCGGTGAGCCATGTATTGGCAAATGTAGCCATAGTACTCGTCAACACCACGTGTTTTAGGTGTTGAAACTGAGCCTTCGTAACCACCTGCCCATTTGCCAAACATGCCAGTGGTATAGCCATTGGCTTTCATTATCTCGGGCAAAATAACATGTGCGGTGTCATACGGTTCTTGTCCTACGCGGTCGGGTTCAGAGGTAACACCATAGGGTTTTTGTGGACGTCCTTTCCAATACTCCTTGTTGCCTCGCACATGAGTGTGACCTGTGTGTTGACCTGTCATGAGGGTGGCACGTGAAGGGGCACTTACGGGGCTACCTGCATAGGCTTGTGTAAAGCGCATGCCTTCACTGGCCATGCGGTCAATGTTGGGGGTTGAAATGTAGGGCTGACCATAGCAGGCTAAGTCGCCATAACCCATGTCGTCGCATAATATGAATATGATGTTGGGCTTGTCAGCATGTTGTGCGTGCAGTGCCATTCCCATCATGGCAGCACTGCCTAATAGCAAGTGTTTTGTATGAATCATAACTTGTTGGTGTCAAATAATAATAGAGGTTGTCATTGTTATAGGAACGAAGGTGACAGAACTCTTACTTAATGCGTTTTTTATGTGCTTGAATGTAAGCACCTTTGTGTGTGGTGAGATTGTTAATGTGTCGTCCGTCAATACTGTAAATATTGTTGGATTGCACTGGTGTTGTTGACGTGTCCACTTGGTCAATTTGAGTTATGTCTTCTGGAGACTTAATGGTGAAAAGTTGAAAGTCGTAAACCATGCCATTTACATCGTCATCAGCCTCTTCAAGTGAGTTGTCGGTAATGCGTACGCGCATACGCGAACGTCCAAGAACAGCTGTTGTAGGTAAGGTTATTTCAGCTTTTCCTTCAGCATTGCTTAAGAAGTCTTGGCGCTCTTCAAATATGCCATCTTTGTTCCAGTCAAAGTAAACAGACACGGTGTAGTCGGCTGTTAGTCCGCTCGTTTCGTAGCTGAGTTCGAATGTGGAACCTTCAAACACTACAGCAGAGTCACTACGCACCATGTTGTAATAGTTTGAGGGCTGTGCAGCGGCTGCATAGTGCAATGGCTTATGTGCCTTTGTGATGCTGAGGCTCTTTAGGTAAGCCGTACCCTTATTGCCACAAGGTAGCATGTAAATGCCCAATCGCTTGCTATACTCAGAGCGCTCTATGGGGGCGGGGGCTTCGTAGTCGTAGTCAGTTTCGTTAATGTCCCAATATGAGTTGGAACGATTATAACGTATGTGGTAAGCTACCACTTTGCCTGTGCTTTGTTGGTAATTAAGACCTAAAGTGCCATCTTTTGATGTGTCAATAGTTTGGTCGGTGCTACACATGTAGTAGTAACCATTGGGTGCAGCTCCGCTGGTTGTGTTCTTTTTAATTTCGAACTCTACAGGGGTTGTACCCGTTTTAACTTGTATATCGGCTGCTTGACTTGAACTTTGTATGTAACGCTTTGTCGTAACATTTTGAATGTAGTA
The DNA here is from genome assembly GCA_900546605.1 of uncultured Prevotella sp. Lineage (GTDB taxonomy): Bacteria > Bacteroidota > Bacteroidia > Bacteroidales > Bacteroidaceae > Alloprevotella. The sequence continues at coordinate 574 of URDV01000261.1, read as the reverse complement.
GCAGTTGGCCTTTTGGGTGGGTATGAATTGCCAATACTGTTTTTGGGTGTTCATTTTTGCTCCCGCAAAGAGCGCATTTGCATTTTCATAAATGTACGAATTTTGGTCATTGTAGCGATGCATTACATAGGTCTTTCCTGCTTCAGGAAATAAATGCTCATTATTAGCCCAAGCCATGGTGCTGCTTAAGGTGACGAGTGCCAATGGCAGCATAAGGTTAGTCCTTAAATTCATAATTGAAAGATTTATAATATTGCTATTTTGCGAAGGTAATGCAATATTTTTGAATGACAAAATTTATGCAAACTACTTTTCCCCACATATGCTGTAAAATATAGAAGTTTAGACGACTTCTATGGTTCTGAACGAAATACAGCGCCAACTCATTTCAACTAATGTTGAATACCTACTTATCGAATTGTGTTTTCATGTTATAACGTAAAAACAAATGAACCAAGGTCTTAATGTAAAGGCTTTGGCTCATTTGTTTTTTCAATAAATGCTTACGCTTACGCGTTGGCGGAATTAGTAAACAAGTTGACAAGTTAACGGGTTAACAGGTAAGTTTGCCAAG
>URDV01000260.1 GCA_900546605.1 uncultured Prevotella sp. | reverse complement strand
AGAACCGATTATGATGAGTATGGTAAAAGAAAGCCTTACTCAGTATATTCCTATGTTTTGGATAATGACAGATATGTCGTGGAAAGAACATTTAAAGACATATCAGGTAACGATAGAGGCTATTTAAAAGAAGTAACAAGATTTACGTATGACTATCCATATAAGGATGATATAAGACAGATAGTAAAGGAGACTAATTACTCATTCATAGGTGAGTTCATCAAAGGTAAGAGGGTTGAAAAGGAAGTCGTAGACGATAGATACAGTCGTTGGTATGATGTTATTGGTGGAAACACATATTTCAGAGGGCGAAATGATAAATATGCATGTGAATATAATGATTTGAATATTAATGTAAGCGACTTACTTCAAGGTGATATCGAAAGATTAACGGAATGGTATAATTTTTATTCAAGATGCTTACCGTCAAGATTATTAGGCGATTCTTATCGTTATACCTTCACGGATACTGAACCTTATAATTTGATCAAGGTAGAACAGGTAGGTGAACACGATGGTAGGGTCTATATGGTATGGCTTATTGATTATGTTTATTGATTGATTTCGAGGTTTACACTATTTGGCTAATACTTTAACGAGTAACACAATAGAATATATGGAGGCTGACAAAAACAGCCTCTTTTTTTGTCAATACCAGCATAATATTATTTAGCAATATTCTAAACTACCCATCGTTAACTATTCTTAGCATAGTTTTTTCGTCTTTTTCAAAATAAGACTGTAATTTTGCACTCACTTTCCAAAATGGGGAGTTGTTCTTTTATTTATTGACAAGTATCAAGAGACAGCTTAAGTGCTGAACCAACCGAGCAGACATAGCCACGGTGGTAAAAATGATACGAGTTTAAGGATTTAGTAATAATCATTAAATTAAAAGTTATGTCACAGAAAGCAGACACTTTTGAAATTATCTTAGGTCGTGTGGAGCACATCAACGCTTCACACTTTAATTGTTTGTCATTCGCCAAGGCTTCGGATATGGTGAATGGCATTAACGTGCGTCTTTCTAACATGGCAGGTGGCTATCCATTTTCATTCGGAGGTGTAACTTGGCGTGATAGTGAGACGCTTTATCTATGTGGTGAGTTTTCGGACTCATCAGAAAAGCATCTGTTGGTACAAGAGGATATGCAACGTCAGACAAGCGGCTTTGCAGCTAAACGTTTCATCAAGAAAAGAAACAATAACCTCATCCGTCAAGATTTTGCCGATTTCCGCATACAATGGATGCTCTACGTTGTATGGCAGAAGTGTATGGGTAATGCCGACTTTGCAAATTTACTCTTTAAGCTACCACATGACGCTATCATCATAGAGGACACTACCAAGCAACATGGTGACACCAGAGAAGTTTGGGGATGTACCAATACAGAGTTGGCTATAAGAAGAGCTGAGCTTAAAAAGAAAGTTACAAGACAGGCTAAGTCGGACAATCCAAAGATTAGCAAGGCTGCATTGAAGCGTATAGTTAATAGTGAGACTTGCAAAGTCAATGGCATTGGAACGTTTGTCGGTCAAAACAACTTAGGCAAGATTCTCATGATTTGCCGTGATTGTCTTATACAAGGCGTAGAACCACCAATAGACTACGCTCTTTTGGAGTCAAAAGACATTCACATCATGGGCAAACGCCTCACGTTCCCAACCAATAACACACCAATGTCTAACTTACATATAGTGGCATGAAAATTAGCAATACAATCAAAATAAAGAGTGGCAAGGAGTTAAAGCTCTATGGCGGCCAAAAGCACAGTAACAAGAATACCATAAGGTATTTTTGCGAACATGCTGATTATTTTTACGAACATAGAGAGTTCATTTTCGATAACAGCCGTATGTTTTTGATACCTGTATATCAAGACAGAGATTTCATATACACTTTAGGTGGTTTATTGGAATGGTTGGAAAGTATTACACAAGTGGCTACCATATCGGAGGTAATCAAAGATGTTCTTTTTCAAAAAGACAATTCCGACAGGCTAAGTCGCTTAAAGCAACACTGTAGCCGATACAGCAAGGCGGCAGGTGAATACGAACATCTTACACTCAAAAACGTGCATGATACAATTACATCATTAGTCAAACAAAGAGAGCATAATTTGACTGAAAAAAGGATATGGAGTCCATATATAGACAACATCGAATTGCTTTATGAGCATCGAAATGAAATTCTTGCTCATAAGGAATGGGCAATGGCTACAATACCATTGAAAGTATATATGGTATGTCAACCTATCTGTATTGGCACGATGTTAAGACTTTGGGCGAATGAAAACGAGTGGCTTACATATCAATGCGAATGTGGGCACAAGGCTTTCATATATAGCTTTGCAGGTAGTCCGTTGAGTGGTACAACATCAATATCCTACAAGTGCATACATTGCCATAAAAACGGCAATGCCCAAGTTGGAAGTTTCCTTAGCCGTGCGCATACTCTTGCCCTTACGCAACAAGAATTATTCAAGGAGGCAGAAGGTGACGAAGCTATTACGTTGACAGAACTTTTAGACAATATAAAAACAATTAATTTAAAGTAATAAATTATGATTGAAAAAGTAAATCCAAGCCATCCAGATAAGGTGGCAGACAGAATCGCAGGTGCTCTTGTAGACCTTGCTTATTCAAAGGTAGAAAACCCGAGAATCGCAGTAGAAGTACTGCTCGGACATGGTGTAGTAAACATCATCATTGAGAGTAGCGTGAACATTTCAGACGCTGAGGCTGAGGCTATTGTTAGCCGTATTACTAAGCGTACAGACTTGAAGGTTTCGCTCATTATGGTAGCTCAAGACCCAATACTTGCAAGCAACCAAAACGAGGAAGTTCGTTGTGGTGATAATGGTATCTTTAAGGGAGTTCCACTTACTGAGGAGGAGCGTAACCTCAGTAAAATCGCACATGACATTTATATGAAATACCCTACTGATGGAAAATATGTGTTGGGAGACAATAAGCTAATTATCTGTCAGAGTTGTGCAAAGACTGAGGAGTTAAGAGTTTCTTACCCTACAGCAGTAATTAATCCTTTGGGGTATTGGACTGGCGGCATTGATGTCGATTCGGGTGCAACAAACAGAAAGTTGGGCAGTGATATGGCGCAATCTGTTTCGGGTGGCGGTCTAATGGGAAAGGACCTTTCCAAGGCAGATGTTTCCGTCAATATCTACGCTTTCTTGAAAGCTCAAAAAACAGGCAAGCCTGTGGAGTTGTTTTGTGCCATCGGTGACACAGAGATAGATGGTAAGCCTTATCGTGAAA
>URDV01000259.1 GCA_900546605.1 uncultured Prevotella sp. | reverse complement strand
CAGACGTGTGCTCTTCCGATCTTCTTAAGCAGGTGGTTAAACTTAACCACAAAAGCATTTTAAGCGAAGATTTCGCAAAAATGTTTGAAGAGAACAAGTAAAAATCTTTCTTAAAACGCAATTCAACAGTATTGACCACCATTGTTTCACATTAGGTGATTGAAGTGTACATGATTGTGCATTGATAATGGTACGCTATGCGCGTGTAATAATACTTTGAGTTGGTTGAAAGAAATGACGAAAAGTTTGTTGTATACAACAACGTATATAACAAGTGGAAATGTGCAATTATGCAAATGTGACTTATGTGTTAAACAAAAAAGGGGATCTCACCTTTATTATGACACAACACAAATGCATACTTGCACATTTCTTTAATAGAACTGGTTTAAACTTTTAAGGATTTTGAAAATGGCCTTTGCTTAAAAATGAGTTTACATTTTTACATCAACTCAAGAGGGATAAATCTGCGTCTTAAGAAAAACATTTTTATTCCGTCAGCAAAAGTTTAACCCATTCATTATGTATTCTATCATCATGAATTTAACCTCAGACTTTAAAAAATTTGCTACTGCTAATGCAGGCATTAACTCAATGGTTCTTGATGATGTCATCAAAAGCCAGAACCAATATCTTAACCCTTACATTCTTGAAGAGCGTCAACTTAACGTGACACAAATGGATGTATTTTCACGCTTAATGATGGATCGTATCATCTTTTTAGGTACGCAAATTGACGACTATACGGCCAATACATTACAAGCGCAACTACTCTATCTGGACTCAACGGATCCTGGCAAGGATATTTCAATTTACGTAAACTCTCCTGGTGGCTCGGTTTATGCTGGTCTTGGCATATACGACACAATGCAGTTTATTCAAAGCGATGTGTGCACCATATGCACGGGCATGGCAGCTTCAATGGCAGCTGTGTTATTGGTAGCAGGCCAAGAGGGCAAGCGCTCTGCCCTACCCCATAGCCGCGTAATGATTCACCAACCCATGGGTGGGGCGCAAGGACAAGCCTCAGACATTGAAATCACAGCACGCGAAATTCAAAAGTTGAAGAAAGAACTCTACACCATAATTGCTGACCACTCTCACACCGACTTTGACAAGGTGTGGGCTGACTCTGATCGCGATTACTGGATGACAGCTCAAGAGGCTAAGGAGTATGGCATGATTGATAAAATCTTTGAACCACAAAACAAAAAAGCTGAATAATGGCTGGAAGAACACATAATAAATGTTCATTTTGTGGGCGCTCGGATAACGAAGTACCATTGATGTTGACTGGCATTAATGGCTACATTTGCTCTGATTGCGTACAGAATGCATATGAAATGCTCAAGGAGTTCTCACCTGACGCTAAAAAAAGTGGAACAAATAAGAAAGGCGAAGGAAAGGTAAACCTCAAGGATGTTCCTAAGCCCAAGGATATAAAAGATTACCTTGATCAGTATATCATAGGCCAAGATGATGCAAAACGCTTTATGAGCGTAGCGGTTTATAATCACTACAAGCGTTTGGCTCAAGCTAACGATAAAGAGGAAGATGGTGTAGAGATTGAAAAGTCGAACATCATCATGGTGGGTTCTACTGGTACGGGTAAAACTCTCCTTGCTCGCACTATTGCTCGCTTACTTGACGTGCCTTTTACAATAGTTGATGCCACCGTATTTACTGAGGCTGGTTATGTGGGCGAGGATGTTGAAAGTATTCTTTCACGTTTGCTGCAGGTTGCTGACTTTAACGTAGAGAAGGCGGAACGAGGCATTGTTTTTATTGATGAAATCGATAAAATAGCACGTAAAGCTGACAATCCCTCTATTACACGCGATGTAAGCGGTGAAGGTGTGCAACAAAGTTTGCTTAAGCTACTTGAAGGCACTATGGTAAACGTTCCACCTAAGGGCGGACGCAAACATCCTGACCAAGACTACATACATGTTGATACGCGCAACATATTGTTTATTTGTGGTGGTGCCTTTGATGGTATAGAGAAAAGAATTGCGCAGCGACTGAACGCGCACACAGTAGGCTATACATCTGTGCAAAACGCTAAGAAAATTGATCCTAAGAACTTAATGAAGTATATTGAGCCACAAGACCTCAAGTCATTTGGCTTAATACCTGAACTTATAGGTCGTTTACCCGTTTTGACTTATCTGAATCCGCTTGACAGAGAAGCTTTGGCTCGCATACTTGTTGAACCTAAGAACTCCATTGTAAAACAATACATGAAGTTGTTTAAGATGGATGGTGTAGAACTTGTGTTTGAACAAGACACACTTGACTACATAGTTGACAAGGCTGTTGAGTTTAAGCTCGGTGCTCGTGGATTGCGTTCAATTGTTGAAACCATTATGATGGATGCCATGTTTGAGGTGCCTTCAACTTCAAAACGCAAGTTTGTTGTTACAAAGGATTATGCTGAAAAGCAAATGGAAAAACGTAGCAACCTATAAGTGGGTACTTTAAATGCATACGCCACATGTTTTAAACGCAGTTTGTTTGTATGGCTCTGTGCTCAGGCATCGGCGTTTTATACGCGGATAATGGGGGCGCACGCATAATGTGTCAAAGTTTGCGTAAAAAGGAGCAAGGTGTTACCATGACATTTCACCCTTGATTTTCAAAAGGCTCTTTTATTGAAAATCAGAACAAACCTCTGCCGTTTCTTTTCCTTAAAACAAAAATAGGCAAAGAAACGGCAGATTTGTAAGTAGGTGTTCAAAATAAATTTGAACACTTACTTATAAATAAAAATTACGAGCAATATACGCTATTTTCAAGAAAATTGTTATACCTTTGCTTAAGTAAAACAAAAAGGCTATACGCTTAAAGGTCTGAAAAGCCATAGGCGTATCCTAACCTCTAAGCAACCAGAAAAGCTATGAAGGAAGATTTAAAATTGAAAACAGCATTAAAAGAATATTTTGGCTTTGATACGTTCAAAAGTAATCAAGAGGCAATTATTAAATCGCTTCTTGAAGGTAAGAATGTATTCGTACTTATGCCTACAGGCGGAGGTAAGTCATTATGCTATCAGCTCCCATCGCTCATAATGGAGGGAACAGCCATTGTTATATCTCCACTAATAGCCTTGATGAAGAATCAAGTTGACACAATACGGCATATGAGTCAACATGATGGTGTAGCGCATTTCATTAATTCTTCACTCACACGCAGTCAAGTTGAAAAGGTAAAAGATGATATCAAAGCTGGCATTACAAAATTATTGTATGTTGCACCAGAGTCGCTAACAAAGGAAAGCAATATAGATTTTTTG
>URDV01000258.1 GCA_900546605.1 uncultured Prevotella sp. | reverse complement strand
CTTCCGATCTTTATCTCGCTTGTCACTATACCGCTTTCATTACTTGTTACGCTACTGGTGCTTCACTTTATGGGTTTAACCATTAACACCATGAGTATAGGCGGCATGGCCATTGCCATAGGTTCATTAGTAGATGATGCCATAGTCGATGTTGAAAATGTTTTTAAACGCTTGCGACAGAATGCTTGTCGGCCAGTGAACGAAAGGTTACGTAAAATAGAAGTCATCTATAATGCCTCTAAAGAGGTGCGCATGCCTATACTCAACTCCACCCTGATTATAGTGGTAAGTTTTGTACCTTTGTTTTTCTTGAGTGGACTTGAAGGACGCATGTTAGTTCCGTTGGGTATAAGTTTTATTGTTTCACTATTTGCTTCCACCTTGGTAGCACTTACTCTCACCCCAGTACTCTGCTACTTATTATTAAAAAATCCACAGTTGGGTGAAGATAAAACTACACCACGCCACACCACACACAACCAAGAACCACGATGGGTACGTATGCTTAAATGGCAGTATGAACGTGCGTTAACTTGGGCCATGAGTGGACGAATACCGCGCTATATATTAGGCACAACAGGCGTGTTAGTTGTTATTACCGTAGCATTATTCTTTACTTTAGGGCGTTCGTTTTTACCTCCGTTCAATGAAGGGTCGTTCACCATAAACGTGAGTACACTGCCAGGTGTATCGCTCGAAGAAAGTGACCGCATAGGCCGACAAGCCGAGCAAATTCTATTGCAAGTACCCGAGGTAAAAGCTGTGGCTCGCAAAACAGGACGCGCAGAATTGGATGAACACGCATTGGGCGTTAATACCAGCGAAATGGAGGTGCCTTTTGTTTTGCAGCAGCGTAGTAAGGCTGAAGTGTTGGCCGACATCCGTACTCGTTTGCGCACTTTACCAGGCGTAAACATTGAAATAGGACAACCCATATCTCATCGCATAGATGCCATGTTGTCGGGAACCAAAGCAGGCATAGCAGTTAAAGTGTTTGGTCCTGACCTGACGCAGCTACATGCCATAGGTATGCAAATAAAGCAAGCCACGCAAGGCATAGATGGAGTGACCGACTTAAATGTAGAACAACAAATAGAACGTCCGCAACTCATTATACGTCCGCGTCGCACGTTAATGGCTCAATATGGTATCACCTTGCCACAGTTTGCCGAGTTTGTAAATGCAGCGATAGGGGGTGAAACTGTGAGCCAAGTGCAAAAAGGTAATCAAAGTCTTGACCTAACTGTGCGAGTGGCTGATGACGACTTAACAACCATAGAACGCATGAAAACACTGCTCATTGACACAAGTGATGGCCGTCAAGTACCATTGACTGATGTAGCCGATGTGTTGTCAAATGCAGGGCCTAACACCGTGAACCGTGAAAATGCACAACGCAAGTTGGTCGTTTCGGCCAATGCAGAGGGGCGAGATATGCGCTCTGTGGTGAATGATATGCGTCGTGCTATAGAGACACAAGTGCAGTTGCCTGAGGGTTACCATGTGGAATATGGGGGGCAGTTTGAAAGCGAAGCCGCAGCATCACGTTTGTTGTTAGGTCTTTCGGTTGTAAGCGTAATTGTTATTTTGCTACTCCTATTTTTACAATTCCGCTCATGGCATCAATCAGTTGTAGTGTTGCTCAATCTGCCATTGGCCTTAATAGGTGGTGTGTTAGCATTGGTGTTAACAGGAGGTGTGGTGAGCATACCAGCCATAATCGGCTTTATATCACTCTTTGGCATGGCCACTCGTGGCGGTATGTTATTGGTTGATCGTTATAATGAATTAGCACGTCGTGGATTATCACGACACGAGGTGATAATGCGCGGCTCGGTTGATCGCTTGTTGCCTATATTGATGACAGCGCTTAGTTCAGGTTTGGCACTCATACCATTGGCTTTGGGCAGTGACTTGCCAGGCAATGAAATACAAAGTCCTATGGCACAAGTCATGTTAGGCGGATTGCTCACCAGCACCTTACTCAACTTATTCATAGTGCCTATTATGGCTCCATTAAAACCGCACAATACAAAATGAAACGTCTTATTTTATTAATAATAGGTGTGCTATTTACAAGCGCATTGACTATGAGTGCGCAAAGCGCCTCGCCTCATGCAGGCTTGCGTGAGGTGCTGTCGCAAGTAGCGCGTAACAACACCCAACTGCAAGTGGCTCGCAAAGAGTTGCAAAGTCAACAGTTAGCCAATGAGGCAGAATGTTGCTTGTCTGACCCCGAAACAGAAGTGGCTTACCTATTAGGTTCGCCCAAAGGTGTGCCAGGACGCACCAATGTGTCGGTAAAGCAAACCCTTGAATGGGTTGTTCTATTAGGGCATCGCAAACAATTGGCTCAATCAACCCACCTACAAGCCAATGTACGCTATCGCCAACAATTGCAGCAGTTGATGACTGAAGCAGACCAACTATACACGCAAATCATCTACACTAATCGTTGGTTAGCTGAGTTGCAAAAGCGCAACAATTGGGCTGAAGAACTGAGTGCATTGTATCAGCAAAAGTTGCAGAAGGGCGATGTAAACCAAATAGAGGTGAACAAAATGCAACTGAATGCAGCTGTGAGCAGGGCAGAACTTGCGCGTGCCCGTGCTCAACACGATGAGCTGCTACAACAGTTGAAGCAACTGAATGGTGGACAGCGCATAGAAGTGGTTGATACGCTTTATCCGCAAGCCAATCAGCAGCTTCCACCTCTGAGTCAATTTATAACAGCGGTGCAGTCGTCGCCTACTGTGCAATTGGCACAAGCCAAGGTTAATGAATCGCAAGCTGCCATAAAGGTTGCTAAAGCTAATGCTTTACCAGCCTTGACAATAGGCTTTCAAGGTGAATATATTAAGCAAAATAACTATAGTGGTTTGTCGGTAGGTTTCACCTTACCATTGTGGGGCAACAAACGGCGCAAGGTGAAGCAAGCAGAGACCGAATTGTTAGTGCAGCAACTAAGTGTGAACGATGCCACACAGCAACAAACAGCCTACGTGCAGCAACAATATGCACAAACCGTAACGTTGATGTCAACAGCTCAGCAACTCGCTCACAGTTTACAACAATTGAACAATGACAACTTATTGCGACGCTCATTAATCTTAGGTCAAATGTCGTTGCTTGACTATCTGCTCGAAATATCCTTTTATTACACTGCCCGTACGGCTCAACTTGAGGCAGAGCGCGATGCACAATTGGCTTTGTCGGCATTGCGATGCAGCGTAATGTCACTTGATTAATATAACGCGTTGGTGGAATTAGTAAACAAGTTGACAAGTTAACGGGTTAACAGGTA
>URDV01000257.1 GCA_900546605.1 uncultured Prevotella sp. | reverse complement strand
ATCAGCAACACACACATCATCGTTTGCTACAACACCATAAAATCCTTGCACCATCTCTAATGTCTTTTTATTGCCAACGAGTTTTATGCCAGGATAGTATTTGCGAATAAGGGCAATGGCACCTGAGTGGTCAGGCTCCATGTGGTTGATGATGAGGTAGTCAATGGGACGATTGCCAATGACAGCTTGTATCTTGTCAATGTATTCGCTAAAGAAAGCCACGTCTACAGTGTCAATTAAGGCAACAGCATCGTCATCGACTATAAGGTATGAGTTATATGAAACGCCTATAGGTAAGGGCCATAATCCTTCAAATTTATGTTTGGTGCGATCGTTTACACCTACGTAGAAAACTTTGTCTTGAATAAGCATAAGTGTTGGTTATATTTATGTCAAGGCGTGTCCTATTTATTCTGAAAAAGTGAATAGGTTATTCTGATGTGTAATTTGTATGTCATTGAATGTGTTATTTTGATAGTAAATTCAGCCACATAGCCCGCTATGCCTCTTTATTTACTATCAAAAATATACTTCCAAGAAAATACAAATTCCAACATCAGAATTAATAGAACACTCCTCAATTATTTTCACATGCAATATTACAAAAAATATTTCAAAGCTATTAGAGTAGCTTTTTAAAAAACTACGCTCTGTGCTTTTTTAATGAAAAGCAAATTTGCTAAAACGCAATAAAGAACGAGAACATGGAAATGGATACCCTGCTTGTTAATGCGTAAACTTATCAACTTGTTCCTAATTTCACCAATGCGTCAATTATACATAATATAGGGTGGTTCTTAAAAATGAACGCTTTTAAGAACCACCCTATGTTAATAATAGACTTAATGGCTTAAGCAATGGTAAAAAATAATTTGTCCAATTTTTAAAGTTAGTAATGATATGAATGAAGCATGTTTTTTTGCCGCTTTTGAAACCTTCGCTCAGTCACATAGCCTGCTATGCTTCTTCGCTCAGACTTCAAAATCGGCTAAAAATACATGCAAAATTGCTTAACTTATTCTTTTACCATTACTAAGTCAAGAAATTCAGAGCAATTTTATTTTTTATCTTTCTTTGCTTTGGGGTCAGATAACTCTACTGCAAATGACTTGTTAATGCCTGTTTGTGTCTTGGCACGAATCCAAAGAACACGATCGGTGCTAAGGTTAGCAGCCTTTACTGCCTCATCAAAGTCAGTTGTAGTGCGCATTTCGCGATCATTCACTTTCATGATGATAAGTCCCTTGGTGAGTCCTGCTTCCTTCAACTTACCATCGCGAATGGCTGAAATAATTAAACCATATGGAAGGTTTAACTCTTGCTTCTCGTCATTGCTTAACGGGCGGAGGGCAGCTCCCATAGCATCGGTGTCGAGTGCTTGAACAGCAGTTGTGGTACCTTGAATGTTGCGCAAGGTGAGTGTTGCTGTATGTTGCTTCTTGTCACGCAAATAAGTAACAGTAATCTTGTCGCCAGGACGATGATTGGTAAGCAACTCTTGTAATTCACCAAACTTTGAAATCTTTTTTCCGTCAACAGCCGTAATAACATCGCCTTCTTTCAGTCCGCCATCAGCAGCAGCTCCATCAGCACTTACTTCGGCTACATAAATACCATTAACTGTTCCGAGGTCAGGATTCTTGCCTTTTTCTTTTTGTTGGTCAATGTAGTTGCTTACGTCTGTGCCCGAAATGCCTAATAAGGCACGCTGTACGGTACCAAATTTACGTAGGTCGGCTACTACCTTGTTCATGATAGCTGTAGGAATGGCAAAGCCATAGCCCGAGAAAGAACCCGTTTGTGAATAGAGCATGGCGTTGATGCCCACCAATTCACCTTGAGCATTTACCAAAGCACCACCAGAGTTGCCTGGGTTGATGGCAGCATCGGTTTGTATAAAACTGTCAATGCTACCTGGTGTGGCATTGAGCGAACGTGCCTTTGCACTAACAATGCCTGCTGTTACTGTTGAAGTAAGGCTGAATGGATTACCTATGGCTAATACCCATTCACCCAATTTTAGCTTGTCTGAATCGCCTATTTTAATGGCTTGTAACCCTTTGGCTTCAATTTTTATTAGAGCCAAATCGGTTGATTTGTCGGTGCCAATGATGCGTGCTTTAAACTCACGATTGTCGTTGAGCTTTACGGTCATTTCGTCAGCATCTTCAACAACATGATTATTAGTAACGATATAACCATCTTCAGTTAAAATAACGCCTGAACCAGCACCTTGGCGTTTAGGCGTTTGAATTTGACGTTGCTGACGACCACTATTTCCATTTCCGCGGCCAAAGAAGTCACCGAAGAAATCATCAAAACCAAAGGGGTCAGAGTATTCAACGGTTTGCGTTTTACTATTGGTAGTTACTTTAATATAAACTACTGAATTTACTGCATTCTCAGCAGCATAAGTTAAATCTGTAGGGTTTGATGGCACAACTGTTGTGGCCATGGCTGGTGATTGTAAACCTAAGGTGAGGGCTAAAACCCACAAGGGAAGATATTTACGTGTCATATCGAATATAGGTTTTTATGATTATTCTAAAAGTATATGGATGGTGTTAGGAATTTAGTTGCGCCTATTGAATGTTTCTTTTCGTCACCAATTCGCTCTGCGCAATGTTATAAACTCTGTCATAGTTCCTAAACCACTCTATTAGGTATCGTATTTGTTGTTTTCGGCGGCAAAAATATAAAAACACATGATATGGCGTATAGCAAATGGTGTAAAAAAACTGCAAATATACTCTCTTTTAACATGCATAAGATGTATCGTAATAGTTTTTAGTAAATGGTAAACTTGTATTCAATTTAAATTTATTGCTGTCTGCTAAAACTCAAAATAGCATAACAACCCTATCCGCAATGCCCATAAACAGGCATTGCGGATGAATTTTGGAAAAAGTAAGCCCCCTCTTAGTCAAAATAAGGTGCGTTCAAGAGGACCTTCCTTTGCTTCTTCAAGCATCTTCGCATTTTTCCGGTTCATCAAGGAAAGTTTAAACCTTTTTACGACTGAAGAATTCGTCAAGCCAACTAATCAGCTGATCATACATCGGCTTCTATATAACAAAGTTCAAATATCATCTTTGTTATTATCTCAACTTGTTTGCCATTCTGGCAAAGGGAACTGTCCGTTAAAATGTGAACCTTTGTTCATAGTTACTGAGGTTATATTTTGCAAAAACAAAAGTAACTAAAAGGGCTGAATTCCAAGCGAGGAATCCAACCCTAATTTTTCGGTCGGACAGCAATAAATTTAAATACCGCTTTTCGGAAATATTGACTTATTAAATAGACGT
>URDV01000256.1 GCA_900546605.1 uncultured Prevotella sp. | reverse complement strand
AACAATTTCAACCAAGTCAGTATCAGGGTTTGTACCTACGCATTCCATTCCCGCTTGTTCATATTGACTGCGGAAATCGTTATTAAACTCATAGCGATGGCGATGACGTTCGCGAATGACCTCCTTGCCATAAATTTGGCGAACGCGGCTACCTTCGCGCAATTTACATTCATATCCGCCTAGACGCATGGTTCCACCCATATTAGTGATGTTCTTTTGATCCTCCATTAGGTCAATCACGTTATGGTCAGTTTTAGCGTCCATTTCGGCAGAATTAGCATCAGTAAAACCTAAAACGTTACGTCCAAACTCAATCACCATCATTTGCATACCTAAGCAGATGCCAAAGGTGGGGCGATTATTTTCGCGACAATATTGTGCAGCTATGATTTTACCTTCAATGCCTCGTTGGCCGAATCCTGGGCAAATGACATACCCATCCATGCCAGCGAGCATTTCGGCAACGTTTTCTTGATTTATCTTTTCGGAGTTGATAAAGTGGCATTTAACTTTGCGGTCGTTGTAAGTGCCAGCTTGCGAAAGGGCCTCGAGTATGCTCTTGTAAGCGTCTTGTAAGTCGTATTTTCCCACCAACCCGATGTTTATGACCTCGGTGGCTTTGTGACGACGATCAAGGAATGAACGCCAAGGACCTAACCCCGGAGTTTCGCCTACAGGCATATCAAGTTTACGAAGGATGGTAGCATCTAATCCTTGTTCTTGCATACGCAAGGGGACTTCGTAAATGGTAGGCATGTCAAGACTTTGTACAACTGCCTCGGGTGAAACATTACAAAAAGCAGCAATTTTGCGTCGTAGCCCTGTGCCTAATTCATGCTCGGCACGTAACACCAAAATGTCAGGTTGAATACCCAAACTTTGCAATTCTTTTACAGAGTGCTGTGTAGGTTTGGTTTTCAACTCTCCAGCAGCAGCCAAGTAGGGCACATAGGTTAAGTGTACGCAAACGGCATTTTTACCTAAGTCCCATTTTAATTGACGAATGGCTTCGAGGAAGGGTTGGCCTTCAATATCTCCCACCGTTCCACCAATTTCAGTAATGACAAAGTCATATTTTTTCGTTTTGCCCAAGTAGAGCATGTCACGTTTAATCTCGTCTGTAATATGAGGGATAACTTGAATAGTCTTACCCAAATAGTCACCACGACGTTCTTTGTCAATAACACTTTGGTAGATGCGTCCTGTAGTAAAGTTATTGTAACGGGTAGTGTGAATGCCCGTAAAGCGTTCGTAGTGCCCAAGGTCCAAGTCAGTTTCTTGCCCATCGTCGGTTACGTAACACTCGCCATGCTCATAAGGGTTGAGCGTTCCTGGGTCGATGTTGATGTAGGGGTCAAACTTCTGGATCGTGATGTTAAAACCACGAGCCTGCAACAATTTACCGATGGAGGCGGCAATAATTCCTTTACCAAGTGACGAGGCTACGCCTCCTGTCACGAAAATGTACTTAGTCTCTGACATTTTGTACGCTGATTTGAAAGTTTCGAATGTTTCAGCATGCAAAGTTAATGTTTTTCTGTTACCTTTGCAGTAAAAACAAAAAAAATATGAACGTAGACATTATCTTTCAATACTTTAAGGAACTTTCTGACAACCAGCGCGAGCAGTTTGCACAATTGGATGCCCTCTATCGTGAATGGAATGCGAAGATAAACGTTATTTCGCGAAAGGATATTGATAACTTGTATTTGCATCATGTGTTGCATTCATTGGGTATAGCCAAGGTTATTAACTTTCGTCCAGGTACCCAAATTATGGACATTGGCACAGGGGGGGGATTCCCTGGCATTCCGTTGGCTATTCTTTTTCCTGAATGCCAATTTAAACTGATTGATAGTATTGGAAAGAAAATAAAAGTGGCTGCAGCTGTTGCTGAAGCTATAGGGCTGAAAAATGTGGTGATAGAGCATCGTAATGTGATGGAAGAAAAGGCTCAATATGACTTTGTGGTAAGTCGTGCTGTAATGAATGCTACTGATTTGGTTAAACTGGTGCGTAAAAATGTGTCGCATCAACAACACAATTCTTTACCTAATGGCTTGATATGCTTAAAAGGGGGCGATGTTACGGCCGAAATGGCTCCTTTCGCAAAACATGCAGAGGTGTGGGACTTGAGTCAGTATTTTGAGGAAGAGTTTTTTGAAACAAAAAAGGTTACATATATCCAATTGTAGACAAATGCATATTACACGGTTTGTTACCAATATGGTGCAGGAAAATTGCTACCTTGTGTGGGATGACACGCAAGAAGCAGCTTTAATTGATTGCGGTGCACTTTATGACGAAGAAAAACAAGCAATTTGTGGTTTTATTGAAGATAATCATCTGCAATTAAAGCATTTGTTCAATACGCATGCGCATTTTGATCATTTGTTTGGTGCACAGTTTGTGTACGATACTTATGGAGTTGGTGTTGAACTCTGTGCTGATGAAAAAAATACGTATGAGCATGCGGCGGAACAGACGCAACAATTTTTGCATGTTGACTTGCCCTTATCTTTGCCTCCTGTGGCTCGCTATTTTTCACATGACGATGAATTATCGTTCGGCCATACTCGTTTGCAAGTGATTGCTACCCCTGGACATACACCAGGTGGTGTTTGCTTTTATAATGAAGCTGAAGCGGTGTTGTTTAGTGGCGATAGCTTATTTAAGCATGCAATAGGACGTTGTGATTTTCCTGGAGGTGACGAGGTAATGCTTGTGAAAGCATTGAAAGAACGTGTGTTGACGCTTCCTAATGGGGTAAAGGTTCTTCCTGGCCATGGCGACTTTACTACTATCAGCGAAGAAAAACAAATGAATGGTTGGCTGATTTAATTGTGGTAATATAGAGGCGTGTGATAAATGTTATGATTGGCGGATTTAGTAAGTATTTTGTTAACTAAAAATTCTTCAACGGGTATAGCACACTACGCTCATTATTGAGATATAAAAGTCTGCTTCGCGATAGTTGTAATATTGGCTCAAATTAAATTGTAGAACATCCCATAAAATTAAATCGTACAAAAATAAAGTAATAATTCGTGTATCCGATATAAAAACAGTATCTTTGCATGCAAAACCAAAGATACTGCGAATGGAACCTTTGAAGCATGAGTGTGGTGTGGCAATGGTAAGATTGCTAAAACCACTCAGTTATTATGAAAAGAAATATGGTACGTGGATGTATGGCTTGAATAAGCTCTACTTGCTGATGGAAAAACAGCATAACCGCGGACAAGAAGGGGCTGGCTTGGCTTGTGTAAAGATGCAGGCAGCTCCAGGTGAGGAATTTATGTTTCGTGAGCGCGGCCTAGATCGGAAGAGC
>URDV01000255.1 GCA_900546605.1 uncultured Prevotella sp. | reverse complement strand
GGATTCTCTACGTTAAAGAGTCTGTCGTAAAGTCTCACTTCAGCAGGAATGCTGTGCGCTACACTAACCCAATGTAATGTGCCTTTTACCTTGCGGTTAGCACCTTCCATACCGCTTTTGCTGTTGGGGTCGTATTCAGCATAAACCTCTTCAATCGTACCATCGGCAGCCTTTTTACATCCTGTACACTTTACGATATATGCATTCTTCAAACGAACCTCCTTACCAGGTACCATACGGAAGAACTTTTTAGGAGCATCCTCCATAAAGTCAGCACGCTCCATCCACAACTCACGGCTAAATGTAATGGTGTGTGAACCATCTTCCTCACGCTCGGGGTTGTTGATAGCTTCCATCTCCTCAGTTTGGCCTTCAGGATAATTGGTAATGATGAGTTTAACAGGGTCAAGAACAGCACTTACACGTAAAGCACGGGCATTTAAATCCTCACGTGCTGCAGCTTCAAGCATGGCATAATCATTCAAAGCATCAAACTTTGTGTAACCAATCATGTCAATGAATTTGCGTACAGCCTCGGGCGAATATCCACGACGACGCAAGCCACACACAGTCGGCATGCGGGGGTCATCCCAACCATCAACAAGGTGCTCTTGTACCAAAGCCAACAACTTACGCTTTGACATAACAGTATACGTCAAGTTCAAACGGTTAAATTCGTATTGGTGCGGGCGATTGTCATCAAGGTCCTTTCCTTCTTTCAACTCATCAATAAAATGGTCGTAAAGAGGACGGTGTGGAACAAACTCAAGTGTACAAATAGAATGAGTAACCCCTTCAAAGTAGTCACTTTGGCCATGTGCAAAGTCATACATGGGGTAAACCTTCCACTTATTACCTGTACGGTGATGCTCCTTGTTAATGATTCGATAAATGATGGGGTCACGGAAGTGCATGTTAGGGTTCGCCATGTCAATCTTGGCACGAAGCACCATAGCACCTTCGGGCACCTCGCCCGTGTTCATCTTTTCAAAAAGCTGAAGATTTTCTTCAATAGGGCGATTACGATAAGGGCTTTCAACACCAGGCTGAGTAGGAGTACCTTTTTGTGCGGCAATTTGTTCGCTGGTTTGCTCGTCTACATAGGCTTTACCCTCCTTTATAAGACGAACGGCAAAGTCCCAAAGCTTTTGAAAATAGTCCGAGGCATGATAAATGTTTCCCCACTTAAAGCCTAACCACTCAATGTCCTGCTTTATGGCTTCAACATATTCAGTATCCTCCTTTTGTGGATTGGTGTCATCAAAACGTAAGTTACAAACACCACCAAATTTTTGTGCCACACCAAAGTCCATACAAATGGCCTTAGCATGGCCTATGTGTAAGTATCCATTAGGTTCTGGCGGAAAACGTGTTTGCAATCTGCCTCCGTTTTTACCTTCTTTCAGGTCGTTTGCAACAATCTGCTCGATAAAGTTCAAGCTTTTCTTTTCCGTGCTTTCGCTATTATTCGTTTCAGTCATATCGTATAATGGTTGTGATATAGAGAAAACTCTTTTAATAATCAAAGTAAAGGTTGAGTATGTGTACGTACATAATCAGCCTTTACTTAGAATGCTTTAATTAGCCATTTCTGAAATAAACTTGATGCGTACGAGTCTTATTTCCTCCTCTGTATAATCAGCACCAAGTTCGTCAAGTGCCACATCAAGATCATCAGTTTCGCTCTCTCTAAAGTATTGATAAATATCATCAACAATGTCATCATCAATTACATCGTTGATAAAATAGTCTATATTGATTTTTGTACCTGAATAAACAATTGCTTCAATTTCGTCAAGCAATTCGTCAAATTCAATGCCGTTGGCCACAGCAATATCGTCAAGTGCCACCTTACGATCAATGCTATGAATAATGCTAATCTTCTTTTTCGACTTATCGGCAACGGTACGTATGCGTAGGTCTTCGGGACGTTCAATCTCGTTCTCTATGCAATGTTTCTTGATGAGTTCGCAAAACTCCTTACCATAGCGTTTAGCCTTACCAGAGCCAACCCCTGGCATGTTTTGTAACTCTTCAATGTTTTGAGGGTAGAAGGTAGCCATTGCTTCAAGCGAGTTATCTTGGAATATTACGTAAGGCGGAACATCCAAGTCCTTCGAAAGCTTTTTGCGAAGCTCTTTCAACATTTTGAACAATCCAGGGTCAACAGCTAAGATTGACTCTTCTTGCATTTCGGCTTCAGCCTCCTCTTCAAAGTCACGATCTTCAGTAATTTCGAATGATTGCGGCTTTTTGATAAAGTCATGTCCCTTATCAGTAACCTTCAATACACCATAGTTGTTAACATCCTTCTCAAGGTAACCTGAGATAAGAGCTTGGCGTATTACGGCATTCAGCACGCGCTCGTCAGTTTCTTCGCAGCAGCCAAAGCACTCCAACTCGTCATGGTGATAATCACTTACATCCTCGGTGCGATTGCCCAGGAGTACATCTTTAATATAATCATCACGGAAGTTCTCTTTCGTTGCGAGAATAACTTCCAACACTTTCAACAATTCTTTTTTTGCTTCCACTTTTTCTTTAGGGTGTAAACAGTTGTCGCAGTTGCCACAATTGTCTTTGTCATAATTTTCGCCAAAATAGTGCAATAGCAATTTTCGGCGACACAAAGAACTCTCGGCATAAGCTGCGGTTTCTTTTAGGAGTTGACGCCCTATGTCCTGCTCGGCCACGGGTTTGCCCTCCATAAACTTTTCAAGTTTATTTAAGTCTTTACGTGAGTAAAAGGCTATACAGCGACCTTCACCTCCATCACGCCCAGCTCGTCCTGTCTCTTGATAGTAACCTTCAAGGCTTTTAGGAATGTTATAGTGTATGACAAATCGTACATCGGGTTTGTCAATACCCATACCAAAGGCAATAGTTGCAACAATCACGTTGATGCGTTCCATCAAAAAGTCGTCTTGTGTTTTAGAACGCGTGGCAGAGTCCATACCAGCATGGTAGGCCTCTGCCTTTATGCCATTGGCACGCAAAATCTCGGCCAATTCTTCCACTTTTTTACGACTCAGGCAATAAATAATGCCACTACATTCAGGGCGTTGCTTTATAAACTTGATGATGTCACGATCAATATCCTTGGTTTTAGGACGTATTTCGTAATATAAGTTAGGGCGGTTAAATGAACTCTTATAGGTAACAGCATCCATTATGCCCAAGTTCTTACGAATGTCAGTTGCAACCTTCTCAGTAGCTGTAGCAGTAAGTGCTATGACAGGGGCATTACCTATATTATTAATAATAGGTCTAATCTTTCTGTATTCAGGACGAAAATCATGTCCCCATTCTGATATACAATGTGCCTCATCAACAGCATAAAAGGATATCTTGATGGTTTTCAAAAAATCTATAT
>URDV01000254.1 GCA_900546605.1 uncultured Prevotella sp. | reverse complement strand
TCAGACGTGTGCTCTTCCGATCTTACTAATTCCGCCAACGCGTTTACTTTTGAAAAATAAACCCCGAAGTCCTATTTATAGGGCTTCGGGGAGGAGGTTTATGTTATTTTGAGTTTTACTGGTTAGCAGTATAACAGTTTATATCATGGTTACAGCAGTTTTTTAAATCGTAAAAAAAACTGCCAAACTCCTAATGAAGGAGAATTGGCAGTTTAAGTGAGTTAAGTTGACGTGTGCTGACGAATTATTCGCCTGGAGCGATAGCACCTGAGGGGCAAACATCTGCGCAAGTGCCGCAGTCAACACAAACGTTGGGGTCGATAGAATACTTTTCGCCTTCTGAGATTGCGCCTGAGGGGCATTCGTCAATGCAGGTACCGCATGCAATGCAGTCGTCACCAATTACGTAAGCCATAATAGTAGAATTAAAATGATTGTTTTAAAATAAGTGAGTTGAGTTATTGTCCTGCGCACATCGCCCAGCACTGCGGATGACCCACAAGGGCGCAAGGCGATGATTGCGCAGCAAAGTTACATATTTCTTTTTTACAATAAAGCAAAGCAACTATTTTTTTATGACTTACTTGGTTTTTGATTTGATGTAGTTTTATTGAATGTGTATTGCCTTGTTACTTAAGGGGTGCTTCATTGCACACCTAATTTGAATCGTAAACGGAAGGTGTGGCGTTCGACATCCCAATTGGTGCCTAAAAGGATGAACTCTTTCAATTCGGCAGTGCTATGCACGTGCAGCCCAATGCATGGACACACATCATATTGTCCGATACGTACAAGGCGCAACACCTCGCTGGCATTGTTAGGCAAACGGTCGAGCTTTATGTTTGATGGCACTTCGTGAGCTTGTATATACTCATAGCTAACGGGTAAGTCGGCTTGTATGAGTTCATTCATGCGGTTTACTATTTGTTGCACTTGAGCCTCAGTGGGGCAGGTGGCAAGCGAGTAGCTTATTTTGCTCTTTTTGCGCTCAATGTGGGCATTGCGTGAACGCTCACAACCAAACATGCGCACCATGGTTTGGTTGAGCAGGTGCTCTGCTGTGTGCATGGGTGGAAACTCTGTTTTGTTGTGCGCATTGAGCTGTGGCTGTTCGGTAGGTGATGTGGGCGTGGTGTGGGATGGGGAAATCATATATAGAGAGAGTTACTCAAAGTAAAAGGTGAGCATGACCATGCCTACGCTGACGCGGTCGATGCTTTGTGTGTAAATAAGTTGCGAGGGGTCGGTTATGTCACGACGATTCTTTTGCAACACATTGCCTAAGCCAAAGCAAAACTTAAGTTCGGGTATGAACTTGAAAAAGGGCATATACAAATCACACCCCATGCCCGCTTCAAGCATCAGGTTGAAAGGCTTATTTTTGAGTTTACTCTGCTTAGAGGTGATAAGATCGTACATGGGGGCAACGCCTGCCACCACGTAGGGACGATAGTTGTTGAAGCGTGGTGCCGAGAACTTAAAGTCGACGGGCACACCTATGTAGCACGACTTCATGTCCTGCGATTCACGGTGATCGGTGCCTAACTCGCGAAAGGTGATGTGACGCGAACCAAAGTGTAAGGAAGGGAGCACACGCAACGACACATAGCGCGACATGCGCCATTCACCTAACACACCCACTGAGAAACCTATATTGGCTTGGTCGGCTTGTGCCACCCATTGTTGACCTGCCATAGCATCGCTTGCTGGGGGCAGGTAACCATTATTTTCGATGCGCATGGCTTGATCATGTACACCTACAAAAAAACCGTAGTGAAAACGTCGTTCATCAATGTAGGGCTTGTTTTGTACCCGTCGTTCTTGACCTGAGGCAACAGCAAGCATTGAGAGCCATAATAGCACGGCAAGCAAAAGTTTGTTCATGTAAGTAGTTGAATAGTTTAGTAGGCTCTCAAAGTGTTTTTGAGCATCGCTACTGTATTGAGTGCATATGGTTTGCCTTGCAAAGGTAGTGCATGGCAAATGAAGAGCAAAGTGAAAGCTGAATATTTTCACTATGCATGTAGCTCATTACTTGCTGTGCTTGTGAGTGTGTGTTAAATAGGCTCTACGTGTATGTTGATGAAGGTTTGCGCACCAAAATGATTACGTAAGCGAACTTCAATGTTGTGTGTGGCTTGGTGGGCAATGCGTAGAGGAGTGTCGCCATTCATGCGCAGATGCACATCAATGGCTCGATTGCTGCCTATGCGTCGTGTACGCAAATTATGAGGGTCAGAAACTCCTGGCTCTTGATGAATAATTTGCAGAATGACTTGCTCATCCTCAGCAGGTAGTGATTTTTCGAGCAACTCTTGAATGCTGGGTATGAATAATTTAAACGATACGCGAATAATAAAAATGCTCACTACAACAGCCGCTATAGGGTCAAGTACGTGCCATTGAGGGCCTAAAATGATAGCCCCCCCAATGCCTATTGCTGTGCCGATGCTTGACAGGGCGTCGCTACGATGGTGCCAAGCATTGGCTACTACGGCAGATGAGTCAACTCGTTGTCCTACACGTGCTGTCCATTGGTATAGCACTTCTTTGGATACTATTGATAGCAAAGCGGCTATTAAGGCTATTAGTCCAGGTTGTGCTAATGATTCACCGCGGCATACACTAATAATTTTTGCAGCTCCCGACCACAGTATGCCTATGCCCACGCAGGCTAACATAATACCAATAATGGCTGAAGCGAGAGTTTCGTATTTACCATGTCCAAAGTCGTGATCATCGTCACAAGGCTTGCCCGATATGCGCACAAATAGTATAACTACAACGTCGGTTATGAAGTCAGACAATGAATGCACTGCATCGGCTATCATAGCTGCACTGCCTCCTAATATGCCTGCTATGAATTTGAACAAAAGCAGCAAAAAGTTGACAATGCTGCCCCCCAACGTGACACGATATATGGCATGTTCACGTTGGCTTTTACTCTCTTTTTTTGATATCATTGTAATGTTTCTTTATTCACACTGCAAAGGTAAACATTGTGTATTAAAGGTGTTAGTCTGTAGCTGATTTTATTTTTTGCACTTACTACATTGTGTGCAGTGATGCAAGCTGAAGGCCTAACCCAACTTCAACATATCCTCCCTAAAACTTCCCTGTAATTCAGCCCCTTCATTTTTTTCACATTGTTCGTGGGTACTACAGATTTTCCAAATCCGCTGAATTGGACTGATGAAGGTAATACCTTCGGAAGGGGATGGAAGTATAGAATACTATTACATATTATCTGTGCTTTCTCATATTCATGTTTAGCGTCAATGTATGCACCATATACCTTAGCATTTTGTACCGCATACGTTCTGCCAATACCTTCCACCTCGGTCACATAAGTACCCCAGCCATAAGCTTGCGCACCTTC
>URDV01000253.1 GCA_900546605.1 uncultured Prevotella sp. | reverse complement strand
TGCAAACCGAGCGCAATACAAAATAAAAGGCTGAAAGACTTTTATTTTTATTGCCAAGGTGAAGCCTAACTTCAACAAAAAACTCAAGATTCGTTCAAGACGCCCATTTCTATATTTACGCCCTTATGCACCTCACCCGTTTACATTACTCGTTCATTTTCTGTATAGCATCTTGCATAATCATGCCAGCTATGGTAAAGCCAAATATGGCAGTTATATGAGACAAGCTACCATTAATTTGAGCCTTTGAGCTGCACCATTCATGATTCAACAGCTCAGGATCGCCAGATCCATTCTCAGCCTTTGGACACAAACAAGCAGCAGTTCCGCAAGCATGACTCTTTCCTAAGTTAGGCAACAACTCTTCACTATACACGCACTTGAATTTACGTGAAGGGAACGTTTTATCGCGTTTAAACCTACGCCGCAAGGCTGCACCTAAAGGGCACCCCTTTACCTTCCAAAATTCAGCCACTTGTATTTTGGTCGGATCTAACTTTAAGGCAGCTCCCATTGATGAAAAGAACTTGGCCTTGGTGCGACATGCACGCAATATGAGCAAAGCTTTATCTTGCAAAGAGTCAATGGCATCAACTATATAATCATAATTTTCAATACCAAAATCATCGGCCGTTGACTCTGTGTATATTTTTTGAAGCGCTGTTATGTCAGCTTTAGGGTTTATGCTGAGCAAACGCTCTTTGAGCGCATCAACCTTTACCATGCCCACCGTTTTCATGGTAGCCATGATTTGCCTATTAACGTTAGTTATGCATACACGATCAGAGTCAACTATAGTCAAATGCTTAATACCTGAACGCACCAAACTCTCAGCACACCAACTGCCCACGCCACCTACACCAAAAATGATGACACGCTTTTGAGCCAAATAATCCATTGTTTCAGCTCCTAACAAACGTTCTG
This sequence comes from uncultured Prevotella sp., assembly GCA_900546605.1. Classification (GTDB taxonomy): domain Bacteria; phylum Bacteroidota; class Bacteroidia; order Bacteroidales; family Bacteroidaceae; genus Alloprevotella. The sequence continues at coordinate 2,474 of URDV01000253.1, read as the reverse complement.
AACGATTATATATAGCTTTTTCTATACTTCCCATGCTTGTTTCAGTTGGTTAAAGTTTTCGGCCAAAGCCATCATTGATGGAAACAGAACATTTGCCCCCTCATCAGTCAAAGCATGCTCGGGTAGAGGTCCTGTGTTTACTGCTATAGTAAATACGCCCGCAGCTACTGCTGCACGCACACCTAAAGGAGCATTCTCCACCACCATTGCCTCATAAGGCTTTACACCCGCCTTTTCTAATCCCATCAAGTAAGGTTCAGGGTGTGGCTTGCCATGCTTTACATCCTTGCTCGACACAACTAATTCAGAATGAAAAAAGCCTGGGTAATTGTGTTCTAAGCGGTCAAGCAAAGACTTTTGCCCGCTTCCCGTCACCACAACAATGGTCAAGCCAGCATCTTTTACTAACTGCAGCACTTGTTCAGCTCCAGGCATTTTAGGAGCCTCAGGACAAGCGTTGAATAGTCGGCACTTCTCTTGATATATCTGTTCTATTTCATCAGTTGTGGCATCTCTATTCCAATAACGATGCGTCAACATGTTAATAGTCGAAGCCCCTGTTCTTCCTTCATTCATATAAACCTCTTCAGGAGATATGGCTAAGCCAAACTCACCACACACCTTTGACCATGACGTAGCATGATGAGGCATTGAGTCGAACAACACACCATCCATGTCAAACAACACCGCCTTCAAACAATGAGGAACAGACATTCCTACACTACTTCGGTATGCCTCTATCTGTTGTTGAAATGTCATTTTTAAAGATTTTTCGACAAACAAAGAAAACACAGAACTCACGAAAGAATGTACAGAGTCCGTCTTTTTTACGCTCCGCAAAATCCGTGAGTTCTGCGTTTTTACATTAAGTAGAGAAATATTAAGCTAACTTAGCCTTAATGGCTTCCGTTTCCTTTTCGTAACCAGGTTTACCGAGCAAAGCAAACATATTCTTTTTGTAAGCTTCAACACCAGGTTGGTTAAACGGATTTACCTCCAAGAGCAAACCGCTAATGCCACAAGCACGTTCAAAGAAGTAAATCATCTGTCCTAAGTGATATTCATCCAAGCGCTCTACAACCAAACGCATGTTAGGCACCCCACCATCAACGTGAGCCAACTGAGTACCTAATTCAGCCATTTTGTTAACTTCGTCAACACGCTTACCTTCAAGGAAGTTCAAGCCATCAAGGTTCTCATCATCATGCGGGAAGAGCACCTTGTGTTCAGGGTTTTCAATTGAAACCACAGTTTCAAAAATGGTGCGTTCACCCTCTTGAATCCATTGTCCCATTGAGTGGAGGTCTGTTGTAAAGTCAACGGCTGCGGGGAAAATACCCTTACCATCCTTGCCTTCACTTTCACCATAGAGTTGTTTCCACCACTCGTTCATGTAATGAAGTTTAGGTTGGAAGTTTACCAATATCTCCGTTTTTTTGCCTGCAGCATACAAAGCATTACGCACAGCAGCATATTGTTCGGCAGGGTTTTCAGCAAAAGGAACTTCAGGAGCAGTTAATTTCTCCATATCGGCAGCACCCTTTACCAAAGCTTCGATGTCAAAGCCAGCACATGCAATAGGCAATAATCCTACAGGAGTAAGAACAGAGAAACGGCCACCCACGTTATCAGGAATAATAAAGCTCTTATAGCCTTCCTTATCAGCAGTTACGCGAGCTGCACCTTTTTTAGCATCAGTTACGGCCACAATTACCTTACGTGCCATTTCAATGCCACGTTGCTCTTCACATTGCTTGCGAAGCAAACGGAAGGCCAAAGCAGTTTCGGTAGTGGTGCCACTCTTTGAAATATTGATTACGCCAAACTTGCGTCCCTTCAAATATTCAGTAAGTTCATAAAGATAATCTTCGCCAATATTGTTACCAGCAAAGAGCATGATAGGATTTTTGCCATCATTAGTCAGCCATTCAAAGCTATTGCCCAATGCTTCAATAACAGCACGTGCGCCTAAATAGCTACCACCAATGCCTGCTACAACAATCGTATCACAATTTTCACGCAACACTTGTGCCGTAGCTTTCAAGTCTGCCAAGTGTTCTGGGGTTATACTTGATGCCAAATGCATCCAACCCAAAAAATCATTACCTGCACAAGTACATTCTTCAAGTGCTTTCTGTGCAGCCTTTACACGAGGTTCGAGTGCCTCTACGGCACCAGCAGCTACAAACTGTGTAGCTTTGCCTATTTCTAAGCTAATATTCTTGCTCATAATATATTATAAGTATGTGCTAGTTTGTTTCAGGGGACAAAGTTAGTGCAAGGTGAGAGAAGAGCAAAAAGAAAATCAAAAAATTTTCTTTTTGCTCTTCCGAACCGCAGCCTAACTTTAAAAAAGGTTGAATAGTTGAGGAGTTGAAAAGTTTATAAAGATGTTCTATTAATTCTGAAATAATAGATTTACGCGTTGGCGGAATTAGTAAACAAGTTGACAAGTTAACGGGTTAACAGGTAAG
>URDV01000252.1 GCA_900546605.1 uncultured Prevotella sp. | reverse complement strand
TTAAAACTAATTGCCATGTCTGAAAAGAAACGCTATTCAGATGAAGAATTGGAGGAATTCAAGGAAATCATCTTAAAGAAACTTGAGCTTGCAAAGAATGACTATCAGCAAATGATGGACACTCTTAGCAACAAAGGTGGAAATGATGTTGATGACACCATGCCTACCTATAAAGTACTTGAAGAAGGCTCACTCAACCAAACCAAAGAGGAGCTTACCACTATGGCTGCTCGACAACAAAAGTTTATTCAATCATTGCAAGCTGCTTTGGTTCGCATTGAAAACAAAACCTATGGTATATGCCGTGCAACAGGCAAACTTATACCTAAGGAGCGTTTGCGCGCTGTGCCTCATGCTACACTTAGCATTGAAGCCAAGCAAGCACGCTAACACACTATATAGCTAAGGAGTAAACACCCTTGAGTATACTATGTGAATGTGCAGATGTGTTAAAAATATTCTGTAAAGAAATTTGTGTATCACATCTGCACATTCACACATTATGCCCTTTTGCAACAAGTTATATCCACGCTAAAATAGTGTATTCCACGTTGCCGTTCATGAGCTACACCTAATTATAATTTAAACATACACAAATTGAAACTATCCGACATAGGCAAGAGGAGTCTGCTTGCCATACTCATTGTGCTGGCCGTTATTATTATCGACCAGATTATAAAGTTTGACATTAAAACAACATTCTTGTTACACGAAGACTTTCACATGGTTGGTGATTGGTTTCACATAACCTTTACCGAAAATCGAGGCATGGCTTTTGGCATGCACTTTTTTGGCACCATGTTTTTAGCCTTATTTCGCGTAATAGCTATCGGCTTTTTCTGCATTATATTGGGTAAACTTATTAAGCAAAAAGCCCCTTACGGATTGATTACATGTGCTGCCATGATTATAGCCGGAGCTTCGGGCAACATTATTGACAACATGTTTTACGGACTTATCTTCACCGAAAGCACCCCTTATGAGGTAGCACAACTTGTGCCTTTTGGTCAAGGCTATGGTAGTTTTCTATCAGGAAAAGTTGTTGATATGTTCTACTTTCCATTGTTTGAATGGCCTGATTGGATGCCTTTAGTTGGTGGTAACACTTTCTTTGGGGCCATTTTCAACTTTGCCGATGCCTCTATTAGCTGTGGAGCTGTAGCTTTAGCTTTGTTCTATTATAAGTATCTTACAAAGTTAGAACTTTTCAAGTCTAAAGAGAAATAGGCTCACATCTTATCACTTACCCTATACTACTCATCTACACCCCTATATGTCAACGCTTCTACGCACGTTATTACTTTCGTTTATCACGTTTCTGCTCATCACTGCTCCCCTTTCGTGTCAGTCGGACATGCCTAAGGATGTGTTGCCTGCTGAAAAGATGGAGAACGTGCTTTATGATTACCACATAGCTCAAAGTTTGGCACAACAAACTGTAGCTGATAGCATTGATTTTTATACACGCCTATATCAAGCGGCCGTCTTTAAAAAGTATGATATTCAAAAGGCAGACTTTGATCGCTCTATGCAATGGTATGAGCGACATACTGACAAACTCAAAAAAATATATGAGCATTTAGCCGAAAAGTTAGGTGGTGATGCAAACGCTACATCTACTTTAGCCAATAAAACAGATGGAGCTAAAGCTATTGCAAGCGATACACTCAACATATGGCATGGACCTACCACCACTTTGCTTAACTCGCAAAACGTTAACCGATTTAAGTATACCATGCGGCCTGACACAGCCTTACACGCTGGCGATCAACTGCAATGGAGCTTTAACGTTAATTGGTTCTACCACGATGGTGAGCGTCGAATTGTAGCTTACGCTGTCATACACTATGAAGGTGACTCGACAGCAATCATGCAAAAGTTCGTATATTCAAGTGGACCACAAGCTACATCGCTAACTATTGGTAAACGCAAAGTAACAAGCATAGATTGCTACATTTACCAATGTGCCCCTTGGAGTGAAAAAGTGCGTATTGCAACCATTACCCAGTTACAAATGAATCGTTTACGAGTCAAAGACCAAGATGGCAACAATAATGGTTTGAATGCGAACGACACTATTAATAAACAAACCTTGCCACGTACGCAACAAATGCGTCTTCGCGATAGCTTAATGCATCAAGATTCAGCCAACGAGCGTAGGTCACATTTCATTTAACACTTGAAACAATGACACGCCAAATAGCTTACTCTAAAGTCATACTTCCATCAGGAATAGTATTGCATCGTGAAGTCATCGTATTTGATGAATGCGGAAACGTTTTACGACACTTTCCACTCACCGAGGAACTACCTTTTGTTGAATGGAGAGATGAAACATACATCATAAAGTAAAAAAGGAATGAGTCTTCGTTCTATGCAAAGCACAATTTGCTAAAAAACGAAGGCTCATTTCTTTTCACATTTAAGTTTCTTGACAATGCGGCATAGTCTACCACAAAAGTATTATTACACTCATCGGCAAATGAGTATAGTACTCATCGGCACTTGAGTATAGTACTCATCGACACTTGAGTATAGTACTCATCGACACTTGAGTATAGTACTCATCGACACTTGAGTATAGTACTCATCGACACTTGAGTATAGTACTCATCGACACTTGAGTATAGTACTCATCGACACTTGAGTATATTACTCATCTATTTTTGATTTTACAAGGCACTATTTTGATTCATAAATTGAATTAATAGGCTGTATTAAACAACCTATTACGCGTTGTCGGAATTAGTTAACGAGTTAGCAGGTAAGGTTGTCAGTTTTTTAACTCCTTACCATTCTGTCTTTAACATAACAAATGATGTATAGCATACTTACTTGTTAACCCATTAATTTGTTAAGATGTCAACTTGTTAACCCGTTCACCAATAAATCCGCCAACGGGTGCATACTCTATAATTCTTAAATTTTCTCTAAAGAAAGCCCCTGATTGAGTAAAGTCGGTCTTCAGCCCTTGCAAAATCAGTACATCTACTTACTGCAATTGCACTCTAAGCACAATGCAGATACTTAACTTTGTCATTAATGTGATGCTAAAGAACGAAGTATATTAGTACTCTCAATCGTCCAACCTATGGTTGGACGATTGAGAGTACTATACTCATTGCCACTTGCAATTAGTACTACTTATCGTCCAACCAATTGGTTGGACGATAAGTAGTACTAATATGCATAAGTGTTGAGCATGTGCTCAACACCTTTAGAGTACATAATACCTACTTAGCTTAAAAATTGGTCAAGTTATTTTTTACCATTACTAAATTTGTTGTCGTATGTAGAAAAAACATTGGAAAAGCAGAGCCTTGATTATTTGTTCAGCAAACGCGTTGGCGGAATTAGTAAACAAGTTGACAAGTTAACGGGTTAACAGGTAAGTTTGCCAAG
>URDV01000251.1 GCA_900546605.1 uncultured Prevotella sp. | reverse complement strand
ATACTTACTTGTTAACTTGTCAACTTGTTAACCCGTTAACCAAAAATTCCGCCAACGGGTTTTTAATGTGAAAATAGTTTTGCGCACCTATTTAAATATAAAGCGTTGTCAGAATTAGTAAACGAGTTGATAGGTTAACGGGTTAAGCTGTTAACTTGTCAACCCGTTCGCCAACAAATAAGCCAACGGGTTTAGCGTAGCACATTAGTTAGGCAAAGCCTCTTCGCCTTCGTTTTGAAAGAGGTTCTTAACAATGTTCATTTCCATGAACGAGGTGCTTTGCTCTTTGCGCTGTGAGCCTAAGTAGCAAATGCGGTCCTCCATTTTGAGCATATTGTCAGAAAGGAGTTTGCGCAAGGCAGCCAATAAGAACTCATGTCCATAGCTCTTCATAGGCATGTAAATGGCGTATACACCATATTGCAAGGCCAAGTGGCGCACGGTTTTAGCTTTGTAGCAAATGGCGAGGATGGTGCTCTCGCCGCGGAAAGAGCTAACGTAGCGTGCTGTGCGACCTGTGTAAGAGTCCATAATGATGGCGCGTAACTTCATGGTCTTGGTAGCCATCACAGCCTCCTTTGAGAAGAACTCAGTAACATCGGGATTGTTAGACAAGGGGATGTCAACATCGCCATACTCCTTAAATGTGTCGCGCTCAGCTTGCCAAGCAACGGTGGCCATGGTTTTAACCGCTTCAACAGGGTAGTCGCCATAGGCCGTTTCGCCTGAGAGCATAAGAGCATCGGTGCGTGAGTAAACGGCATTGGCAATGTCGGTCACCTCGGTGCGTGTGGGGCGTGGATTGTGAATCATGCTTTGCAGCATTTGAGTGGCCACAATAACGGGCTTGTGTGCACGAATGGCTTTGTCTACCAAACGACGCTGAATGCCAGGAATAAATTCTTGTGGCACTTCAATGCCCAAGTCGCCACGTGCCACCATAATACCATCAGCTGCTTCAAGAATCTCGTCGATGTTGTCAACACCCTCTTGATTTTCAATTTTGGCAATGATGCGGATGTCGCTATCGTGTGCATCGAGTATGCGACGAATTTCGTACACATCCTCTTTAGAGCGTACAAAACTGTGAGCAATGAAAGCTACGTCGTAGTCAATGGCGAATTCAATGTTGCGTTTATCCTTTTCAGTAAGAGCGGGCAAGTTAATGCGTACACCAGGTACGTTAACACTTTTGCGTGAACCAAGAGTGGCATCGTTTTCAACGTGGCAAATGAGTTGATTAGCCTCTTTGTGGTCAACGCGAATGCCGAGGTCGCCATCGTCGATAAGAATTTGTGCGCCTTCGCTAAGGTCGGCCACGAAGCCTGGATAGCTTACAGCAATAACTTCGCGTGTGGTTGGTTGTTCGGGACAGCCAACAATGCGCACAATGTCGCCCTTGTGAAACTCAATGGGCTGCTCGGTTTTAGTGGTACGCACTTCGGGACCTTTGGTATCAACAAGAATGGCTATGTGGCTTGACACTTCGCGCACATTGTCAATAACGCGTTTCATGCCCGTGGCATCTTGGTGAGCAGTGTTGAGGCGTACTACGTTCATGCCTGCATCGTAGAGTTGCTGAATAAGGCCTACGTCGCAGCGCACGTCAGAGATAGTTGCAACAATCTTGGTTTTTTTATACATTTAGTTAAGTGTTATGTTTTCGGTGTGTGATGTTTATTGGGGTGACGTAACGGTTAACGAGTTGACGGGTAAGTTAGCCAAGTTATTTAGCTTCTTACCATTTTTATTTTTACATAATAGGTCGTGCATAACATACTTACCTGTTAACCCGTTAACTTGTTAACTCGTTAACTTGTTAACCTGTTAACTCGTTAACCCTTATGAGTGAGAGCTTCAATGCCCAAGCGGTAAGAGTCGAGTCCGAAGCCACAGATGACGCCACGGCAAGCAGCCGAAATCATAGAGTGGTGTCGAAACTCCTCACGCTGATGCACATTGCTAATGTGTACCTCAATCACAGGAAAGTGGAGTGAGCGTATGCAGTCGTGCAAGGCTATGCTGGTGTGAGTGTAGGCTCCAGCGTTGAGCACAGCCCCCTCAATGCCCTCAGCATTGGCTTGCTGCAGACGATCAATGAGAAAGCCCTCGACATTGCTTTGAAAGTATTGCAACTCATGTTCGGGGTAGTGGCTACGTAGTTGTGCCATGCACTCGTTCATGGTGCCTGTGCCATAAATGCCAGGTTCACGTTGGCCTAATAAGTTGAGGTTAGGACCATTAATGATCAAGAGCTTCATGTTTTTGTGAAATAATAAATAGAAAAGTCGTAATTTTGCCTTTGGACGTTTTAAGGTTTCAAGAGAGAGGTCATGTGTGGGGCATTGCCCTGTATTGATAAGTCTTGAAACTTGAAACTACTTAGGACGTTGCAAATTTACTAAATTCCACGTAAAAATGACGTCAATTGTTGATAAATATAATAATTACCTATTGCTTGAAAAGGGCTTTTCAGATAACACGGTACAGGCTTATGTGTCCGATGTGCTGAAGTTGCTTAATTTTATGGAGGATGAGGGACTTGAAGCACACGATGTGCAACTTAACGACTTGCATCGTTTTGCTGCCTCGCTTTACGACATAGGGCTGACAAACACCACATTGTCGCGCATATTGAGTGGTGTGCGTTCGTTTTTTCACTTTTTGGTAGAGGATGGTTACTTAAGTGCCGACCCAACAGAACTGATGGAGATGCCCCAACGCGGTGAACACCTGCCCACGGTGTTAACGGTGGAAGAGGTGGATGCGCTTGAAAATGCTGTTGACTTGAGTCAGGACGAAGGGCAGCGCGACCGAGCCATTATTGAAGTGCTATATAGTTGTGGTTTGCGTGTGTCAGAGTTATGTTCGTTACAGTTGTCGAATGTTTACTTTGACGAGGGCTTTGTGCGAGTGTTGGGCAAGGGGCGTAAGCAGCGCATGGTGCCCATGTCGGGGCGTGCGGTGCAGGAGTTGCAATTGTGGTTAGATGATCGTGCGCAGATAGTGCCCAAGGAAGGTGAGGAGGATTATGTGTTTTTGAGTCATCGTCGTAGGCAGCACCTATCGCGCATCACCGTGTTTCACATAATGCAGGTGTTAGCCGAGCGTGCAGGCATTACGCGTGCCATATCGCCCCACACCTTGCGTCACACCTTTGCTACCCATTTGCTTGAGGGAGGGGCTAACCTGCGTGCCATACAGGCCATGTTGGGACATGAGTGTATTGACACTACGCAAATTTACACTCACCTTGACAACACTTTCTTGCGTCAGCAGGTGTTGGAACACTTGCCGCGTAATTAGTGGTAACCAAAGCAAGTAAAAAAAGTATCACTGCAATACTATGTCAAACGCGTTGGCGGAATTAGTAAACAAGTTGACAAGTTAACGGGTTAACAGGTAAGT
>URDV01000250.1 GCA_900546605.1 uncultured Prevotella sp. | reverse complement strand
ACGAATAATCAGCACTTTTTGGTCTCGCTTTTGATGCCGATTTTGAACACCCTACCTTTCAGGGCGCGACTGCTCCAACACGTGGGACCCAGGGTGTCGCTACGCTTGCCCTGTGCTATGTGCTCCATTGGGCCTTCAGCCCGTCCTTGCTAATCCGTAACTTCAGTAAAATTAAATACAGATTTTCGGAAATATTGACTTATTGAATAGACGCAATGACATAATATAATGGTGGTAAAGGATGGGTTGTTGGGGGTAAAGAAGAGAATGTAGGGGATAAATGATGTGGATTTGTGTAAATAATGCAAATTAAGGTTGTAATATTTATAAAAATTGCGTCTATTTTATATAGCAATATCATTTTTTGGGGGGACTATGAAATAGCTTTTTTCAGTAAAAAATCATCTCATATACCCATATTCTAATCGAAAGTATAGTTTTTCAAAGGCACATGAGTATAGTACTCAAAGGCACATGAGTATAGTACTCAAAGGCACATGAGCATAGTACTCAATGGCACATGAGCATAGTACTCAAAGGCACATGAGCATAGTACTCAATGGCACTTGAGTATAGTACTCAATGGCACTTGAGTATAGTACTCAATGACGCGGTAAAGTTGCTATCAAAATGAAAGTTATTTTTTGAAAGTCCATTTTTTCAAGTGTACTCATATATTCATTCATGACCAAAAAAACTCCCGCCTACTTTCAACAAGTAAGCGGGAGTTTTTTTGATTATTCCTCGGTTTCATCCCATACAGCAGTATCCCATCCAGCGTCGCGTTCGTTAGACAACTGATCTTCGCCACCCAACTCATCCTTTAATCCAGGAGAACTTGCTAACATAGCTTCGGGAACATAAGTATAAACCATAGTCTTAGGAGACTGATATTCTTTCTTCATTGTTACTGTAAAGTTTATTAAGGTATGCAGACAAACACGCGGTTTGTCTGCATACAGATAAATAAGGTTTTATCGAATTACTTTCTTTCCGTTGATAACATAGATGCCCTTCGGCAATTCGTCAACATGGTTCACGTTGATACGACGACCATTGAGGTCGTAAACACGTAATGTTGCAGCAGGAGTAGCTGTAGCATGCTTAATACCTGTAACGGTTTGGTTACTGTCGAGGTCGAAGAGAGAGAAGCCTGTCAACTGTGCAGCTTGCAAGGTAGCAGGAATAGCCAAGAAAGCCTTGCCTCCCTTATTCATAAATGCGCCACCATTTGCAGCACCCCAATAGAAACCTATTTCTGTACCTGTAGCTCGGTCGTAAGAAAGTTTGTAGTACTTATCAGCTCCTGCAACATTGGTCATCTCATCATTCAATGTACCATGTAAGAGGTTATCTTCGGGAGCCATTTCAGCACTTTCGCTTGCCGACAAGTAGAAGGAGTTACCTTTGCCACCCTTCAACAATACACCTGTTCCAGCAGGAATCACATCGCCACTGTTATAGCGGTAGTCATTGCGAATACCCTCACCATTAGCAGTTACCACTGCAGCCTTTACACCTGCAGGCACAACCAATGCCTTATCACTATAAGCGGTGAGATAGGAACTCTTGGCAAAGTCTGCAAATTGAGAATTGTTTATGGCTGCATTGTAGGCTGATTGCAAGGTCTCGTAAGTAGCATCTGTTGCTTTTCCTGCATCAAGTTCAGCCTTGGCTTGTTGCATAGCAGTATTCAGTGCCGAACGTGTTGCCTCGGTCAGTGCTTCTGCTTTGCTTGCACGTGTATAAGCATGCAACTCACTCCAAAAGAAAAAGAGGTTGTCGTTAACACGCGTGTTACCTACGGTTTCCTCTACCGTTAAACGGATGTGGCGATAAGCAGTATCTCCAAAATTAAGGGGCAACAACCCTGTATTACCAAAGTCGTAGTCGTAAGTACAAGTTTGGTTACCAAGGTAGGTCCAATTGTTCTCATCCTCAGGTGTGTTGGTAGCGTAAATGCGCAAAGTTACTGGACTACCATTGTCTGCATCCACTTGTCGTTTGCTATATTTCAGCGCAATTTGTTTGTAAGCATCGTTCAAGTCTATTTGCAAGAAGTGCAATTCATCCATCAAGTTTTCCTGACTCCATGTAGAATGGAAGAAGGTAGTGAAGTCATTGTCGATAAGTGCTGCCAAAGAACCTTCTTGGGGTTCTACAGCATTGGATGAGAGTTGCGAAGCATCGGTTATCAAACCATCCTCTTTTGTATAAGGAGCTTCTTTATAACTTGTAACGGGGTAGATAGCCAATTCGCCCAAAGCAAAGTACAAGTTACCTTTGCTTTTATCCATACCACCTGTTTTCTCCACTTGCAGACGAACATATTGGTAGTCACCGCCCAATCGTACGATGGTCTGTCCATTTTGTTTATTGTCGTTGTAGTAACGCAAGAATTTGCTATATCCACAATCCTTCCAACTTTCTTCGTCATTGGGTGTATTGGTAGCAAATACGTGGAATCGAGTGGGATAACCCTTGTTGCCCGTAAAATTATAACGTTTGGTATAGTCTAAGAGCAAATCGTGGTGAGTACCCTTCAAGTCAATTTGCAAATAAGCATAAGCATTGTCTACGTTGTTTACACTCCAAGTAGAGTGGAAATAAGTGTTTTTATCACCATCTACCAAATTGCTAATGGGACCTTCTCCTGTCTCTTGCTTGTTCGTTGAGAGTTGGTCAGCAGAGGTAAGGATATTGCTACCTGCGGTGTAAGCAGGCAGAAGGGGAGAATAATCGGACGTACCATCAAGAGACGGAATGATTTTCTCTGCTTCAGCATAAAGCATATTCAAATCATCAATCATGTCTAATTGATCATATATAGCATAGCGCACGTTATTATAAGCGTTACTCAAGTTTGTGCTCATGTCAGACAAAGCTGCTTCACCTTCTGCTATTATATCTGCCAAATCATCTATTTTATTCAATTTATCTTCTAAGTTCTTGCGTAAGTCCTCAGAAATTTTGTTATAAATAGCCTTGTGATTTGAAATAAATGTTTGCGCATTCGTGCTTGTTTGGGAAATAGCTTTTAGATATTGGGCTGTGTTGTAATCTAAATAATTTCCATACCAATTATTACTAATTGCAGAACCATTTTTATCCCAAAAATTGGGAGTTCCATACGTATACCATGTGCCACTGATATAGTTATTAACGTCCGGATAATTAGGATCATTGTCATCCACCAAATGAATCTCAAAATTATTGTCGCTAACAGTATAAATATTAGTGTTCCAACCAAATACGTTACCACCAAAATCAATAGGGTTGGATTGAATTAAAACAACTTTTAGTGCGTTACAATCATAGTATCTATTATCAGTTGATTATCAGTGTTATACACCCTAAACGGTAGAAAAGTGACCGTACGGATTCTGATTAGATACGAAAAGGTGAATATTTTACGTATTTAACTTTCGATCACAAATGTGAGGTTTGAGATCGGA
>URDV01000249.1 GCA_900546605.1 uncultured Prevotella sp. | reverse complement strand
GTGAAGGTTTCAAAAGCGGCAAAAAGACATGCTCAAATTATGCCTTAACTAACTTTTAAAAAATGCTCAAGTTATTTTTTTACCATTACTAAACATAATAAGTGGTGCAAAGCCTACTTACTTGTTAACCTGTCAACTTGTTAACCCGTTAACCAACAATTCCACCAACGGGTATATACACAGCAACAATCATTTTATTAATTAAATTACTCTATTATGTCACACATTTACAAAGTCATGGTCACTTGCCTGCTCTTTGTAGTAAGTCTTGTGTCAGCCCATGCGGCCCAAGAACCGTTGGATTACGGGGCCATGGAGCTTGACAAGCCTTACGCCATAGCAGCCCAATACCAGTATGTGGATGGTCACTACACAGCAACCCAAACAGGTGTGCTCACTGTGACCAGCACCACTACCGACATTTTCACACCCTTCAGTGATGCTGCCTACACCCAGGTGATGTCAGTAAAGAAAATCTTAGACAATGAGCCCCACTACCACGTTTATTATACTTTAAACGTTACCGAGGGCCAAACCATCTATTTTCGCTACAACGGCATTAACAATGGCGAGGTAACCCTTACCTTCAGTACCAACAACACACTGCTCAACACAAGCATTTCGCCTCAAGAGGGTAGCACTGTTATGTGCACTCGCGACTCACAATTGTCGTTCAGATTTAATCGTTCAGTTGACGCACAAAAGGTTGAAATCGTAACCGAGAAGGCAACTAAGTCCATTGCTTTCAACACCAATTCTAATAGCATTTACTTTGAAGTAAAGCAACCTATTTACGAACTCATGAAAGCTGGTCAGTTGGCCGAAGGCGACAACTTCAGCATTCGCATTTCAGGTATACATCAAGATGGTGATGATAGCAACGTTTATGGCGAGAATGGTGAATTAACTGCCCAGTTTGTTTGTGGTGCCAAACCCGTATCACTTGTTTCAAGCACCAACTTCAGCAACGATCATGCATTCCGCTCGTTCTGGACAAAGGGTGACCCCGATGGCATTGTTACCCTTACCTTTGATGGCAACATTAAGGTGGGTAATAACAAAGTAACCTTGCTCTATGGTGATAACTCATCAGGTGCAGAGGCCAGTGCAAAGTACACCGAAACACCTCCATTCACAGTCAGTGGAAACCAAATCATCATTGATCTCACCGACAAGGAACGCACTCCGCAAACGATGCTCGGTATCAGCACTGTTTACGATAACATTCTGCTCACAGTAAGCAGTGTTACCGACGAGAAAGACAATCCTGTTTACACCACTTCATCTGGTTCACGTGGTACCTTTAACCGTAGCATGCCTTATGGCATTGAGAGCGTAAATGCTAACACTCAAATTACACCTGCCAATGGTAGCATACTGACCGATGACATTCAAGCCATTGAGATTTTTGCTACCGATTACAAAAAGTTTAGCTTCACGGGAGCCAAGTTTGCTTACACCGACAGGGCCGATAACACTGCCAAGAGTGTAACAGTAGCTAAAGAAGCTTGCACCGAAACTGCTGATGGCGACATTGAGGGTGCCTATACACTGAGTATTCCTGTACCCGCTGAGGTTCGCGGCCAAAAGGATATTTACCTCAGCCTCAACAACTTGAAGGCTGCCGATGGTAAAGACTATAGCACGCTCTTCTCAGCCAAGTACAATGGCTTCACTGTGCTCGACATGACTTACCAAGCCAATAAAGAGTCAGCCCCCGTTACACTTAAAGGTGCTGAGTTGGCCGAACTCGTAAGCGATGCTCCCATTGTCATTACTACTAACCGCGATGAAGTAACAGGCAACGATAGTTTGTCATACGTAACCTATGAAATTACTGACCTTAACCCCGTTGAGGGTGACGATGCTGCCATTGTAACCAAGAGTCACATTGAACGTGGCGAAGGCACTACAGCATGGGTGGGCGAAATGGTAGGTGCCAACACCACCAAGCTTTACACGGGTCACACCTATCGTGTTATTGTAACAGGTTATCAACAGTTGGCCAAGTTCTTTAATCCTTACCGCGACATTGTAGTAGGTACCGATACGCTCTACTTTACAGGCACACAGGCCGACTACGTATATAGCGATGTACAACTTGAAAGCATCACCCCTGCCGATTACAACATCAATAGTGCCGACGAGTTCCAAGTAACGGCCAACTTTGATGGATTGGTTAAGATTGTAGAAAACGAAACGGGTATTGCAGGTGGTATGATGGAGGAATTACAAGGCTTTGACAACTACACTCCCGTTGATGCCAACGATGAGGGTTATGCCAGCAAGTGGATTATGAGCATGAATCCTGAAACAGCTGCTGAGTTGGACGACCGTTCTATCACCATCAACATAGCTGCTACCGACCAAGGTGAACGTCGCGTTAAGGGTAATAGCGGTAACCGCGAAACTACCTTCTTTAGTTACAACTTTATACTTAATTACAATGGCGCTCTCCTAACGGTAGTACCCACACAGGGCGGTGCTGAGGGCGAAGAACTTGATTCGCTCTATCAGTTCGATGTTACTGCCCCCGATGTTATTGCCATAGGTGCGCTTGACTTAAACGAGGCACATGTGTTTGATATGCTCAACACCATCGATGTGCCTGTAGTGTCAGCTACCTTCGTTTACGACGATGCTGAAACACAAGAAATTGCCGACTACATTGAAAACGTGTCATACGAAGCTGCTGTTGAAAAGTATGGTGAAGAAGCTACACGCAAAGCCTACTTGGCCACCACTAACACCATGCGCCTTACACTGGCTCAACCCATCAAGCAAGAAGGTGGTTACACACTCGTAATTCCTTCAGCCTACTTTACATCAGGCGAACAATTCGAAGGCGTTGTTAACAAAGCTTACGAAGGATTCTTCATGGTAAAGGGTGCAGCCGAACCTGTTGTTGTTAACTTCACTACCGACCCTGAAAATGGCAGTACGGTTGAAAGTTTGGGTGAGGTAAGCATCCTCTTCCCCGACTATGAAGAAGATGGTGTTGGCATTGGCAGCGGCATGATTACCATCAAAAAGGATGGTGAACAAATAGCCCGTGTTGACGCTTCGTTTGACGATGTTCTCTACAACAAATACTACATTCCTGTTAACCAAACAGCTAAGGGTATTTACACCATTGAAATTCCTGCAGGTTACTTCCTCGACCCCAATGGCGATGAACTGCCCGCCATCACACTTGAGTATGGCATTGGCTGCGCAACAGGCATCAAGGGTATTAGCACTGAACAAGCTAACGCTTCAGCCGCTACCTACACATTGGGTGGTGTACGTGTAAGCGGTAAGTTGCCTGCTGGTGTTTATATCAAGGGTGGCAAAAAGGTGATTGTAAAGTAATTATCGACCCCTCTTCCACATCAAGCGTTTTGCTCAAATCACACAAGAGCTAATACGCATAAGGGGGGCTAAAAATTCTGATTTATCGAGTAGGAGGTAAACACTAATCATAGGTGTTTATCTCCTACTTTCATGTTTA
>URDV01000248.1 GCA_900546605.1 uncultured Prevotella sp. | reverse complement strand
GTCTATGATCTTTGGATAACATGATTATATTGCCACGGACTTATGCAACTGTGCCGAAATGTCTTGATAAATATATCAAACATCATGCAGGAAAATTACAGACTTTGAACACCCTACTAGTAGTCTGTAAAGTCTAAAAGTTTCGGATTTAGAAAAACTTTGTAGGCTTTTCAGCGTAACCTGTACATAACATAAGGTGAGAAAATCTAAATCCGGAATTTCAGTTAAGACATATACATAACTATTTGATTATCATCTACAAAGTAGCGAAAGATATATCACTTAAACCTTTTGTTCAACCGCTTAATTTATTAATTTTCAAAGATTTAAAAATAGGTTTTAATTCCTTCACACAACATTACTGCCAAGCATAAAAGGGGATTAGTGGAAAAAGAATTAAAAGAACCAAGCATTTAAAAATGAAAGAGCCATGTTTACACGTTCAAAATAATTTTGAATGTTCACCAATTATTCAAATTTATTTGTACATTTGTGGTCAAAGCGCAAGGCACTGATAACAAATAAGAGCCGCAGCACTTTTTTTGACGACACATTTAGCATTGAAACGCATTATGGACACCCCCAATACATCCCCCAACAGCAGGCCACTCAGTCCGCAAGAGCAAAAGGACGAGGAAATGATCAGTGCCGCATTCCAACACCTACTCGACACTTATTTGGCTTCCAACCATCGTCGCAAGGTCGACATTATAACCAAAGCCTTTAACTTTGCTAAAGAGGCTCACAAGGGTGTGCGCCGTCGTTCAGGCGAACCATATATTCTTCACCCCATAGCTGTGGCCCAAATAGCATGTGGCGAAATAGGCTTAGGCTCCACCTCTATTTGTGCAGCCTTGCTACACGATGTTGAAGAGGACACCGACTACACCAATGAGGACATTTGCAACCTTTTTGGACCCAAAATAGCCAACATTGTTGAAGGCGTTACCAAAATTTCAGGAGGCATATTTGGCGATCGTGCCTCGTTACAAGCCGAAACCTTTAAAAAGCTATTACTCATGATGAGTGACGACATACGTGTCATACTCATCAAAATATCCGACCGTCTGCACAACATGCGCACACTCTCGAGCATGCTGCCCTCAAAGCAATACAAAATTGCAGGCGAAACCCTCTACATCTTTGCCCCTATAGCCGACCGCCTGGGACTCAACAAAATTAAAACAGAACTCGAGAACCTCAGTTTTAAATACGAGCATCCCGAGGACTATGCCGCCATACTGCAAAAACTCGATGAAAGCCATGTTGAGCGCGATGACATCATAGCCCAGTTCACACCCGCCATATGCGAAAAGCTTGACCAAATGGGCGTGAAATACACCATAAAGGCACGCATCAAGAGTCCCTACTCCATATGGTGCAAAATGCAGAAAAAGCACATCCCCTTTGAAGAGGTCTTCGACATTCTGGCCATACGCATTGTGTTTGTGCCCGCCGATCGACAACACGAAAAGGACGAATGCTTCCGCATTTACTCCGCACTGACCGAAATTTATAAACCTCACCCCACCCGTTTCCGCGATTGGCTTTCTAACCCCAAAACCAATGGCTACCAAGCCTTGCATAACACCTTTATGTCAAAGCAGGGCAAATGGATTGAAGTGCAAATACGTTCCGACCGCATGGACGACATTGCCGAGGTGGGCTTTGCCGCACACTGGAAGTATAAGGACAAAGATGCCGAGTATGACGAAAACGAGCTCAACAAATGGCTCGACTCTATTAAGGAGATTCTTGACGACCCTCAACCCGATACGCTCGACCTGCTCGACAACATTAAGCTCAACCTCTATGCTTCCGAAATCATGGTATTTACCCCTAAGGGTGAACTCAAAACCATGCCCAAGGGAGCCACAGCGCTCGACTTTGCTTACTCCATCCACTCTTTCTTAGGTTCTCACTGCTTCGGTGCTAAAGTTAACCACCGCTTAGTGCCATTGAGCTACGTGCTCAAGAGTGGCGACCAAGTGGAAGTGCTCACCTCACGCAATCAGCACGTACAGCCCGAATGGCTCAACTTTGCCACCACAGCGAAAGCCCGAGCCAAGATTCAAGCCTACTTGCGCCGCGAAAGCCGCGAAAAGCAAAAACGAGGCGAAGAAATGTTGCGCAACTTCTTGGTCACCAACGACATGGAGTATAGCAGCAACATTGTTGATAAGTTGCGTCGTCACTACAACGTGTTGTCAAATGACGAACTACTCTTCAGCTTAGGCGATGAAAAGATAACCTTAGGCGATGACACACTCTGCTTTTTGCAAGGCCGCACACAGAGCAAAGGTTGGCGTCGCTTCCTCCCCTCGTTTATGGAGGGCAACAAGTCAACGACAGCCACCCAGCAACAAACACCTCATGACGTTGACAATGCCGCATGGGTCAAGAGCCTCAACCGCAAAGAAGTGTTGGTGCTCAATGAAGACGTGCTGCGCAAGTGTACCTTCGAAAAGTGCTGTTCACCTATACCTGGCGACGATGTGTTAGGCTATATCACCGACGATGGTGTGTTGCAACTGCACAAGCGCAGCTGCGATGTTGCCGTCAAACTCAAAACACGTTATGGCAACAACATCATAGCTTGTCAATGGGACACCCACAAAGTAATGCTCTTTGATGTTAAAATTGAAATTCGAGGCATCGATGCCCAAGGAGTGCTTTACGCCATAGCCGATGTGTTGCACAAGCTCACCCATTTTGTAGTAAAGCGCATTACGCTCGACACCAACGATGGCATATTCGATGGTCAGCTCACCTTGTCGGTTTACGACACCAACGATGTTGATAACGTATGCAACCAACTCAAACAAATTGAGAACGTTACAAAGGCTGTAAGAGCATAGACGCGAGTGTGTGATAAGGAATACAAAGAAAAAATAGGTGGAAGAAAAATAGCGCAAACGAGCAAAAACGTTCGTTTATCCTATTTTTCCTCCACCTATTTTTCTTTGTATTCCTTACTTCAGTTTACGCGTTGGCAGAATTAGTCAACAAGTTGACGAGCTTACAAGCAAGTTTGTCAAGTTTTTAGTTTCTTACCATTCCTACTTATGATCGACAGGTATTATTTTCACATTGAAAACACATTCTCGGGCGCAGATGTTTCCTTCATTCTATGGTGGTTCTAATAATTTTAATTGCTGCATTCACCTCTTGCTCTGAAGCCGTAGGCGAAATGTGCGATTCGTCATTACGCCACCCCTTCACAAGCAACAAATACTGATAAACACTGCAGAACGTTGTGACAACGAATCATATTTGTTTCTTAAAAGGAAAAGGTCGCTATTTGCAAGACAGTTTGCAATATGTGAACCTTTGTTCATAGTTACTGAGATTATATTTTGCAATCAAAAGTAACTAAAAGGGCTGAATTCCAAGCGAGGAATCCAGCCATATTTTTTGCGGTCGGACATAGGGTGTTCAAAATCGGAATACTTAACGCGTCCAAATTTCGTGTGTAACGTCCTCAAGATGTGATAGTTAAATGTAAAAAGTTGTCTCATA
>URDV01000247.1 GCA_900546605.1 uncultured Prevotella sp. | reverse complement strand
TTTAAAAAATGGTATGTCGGTTCGTAAATTGTTTGAACAATTAAAGCATGTGCGTAACGACATTCATCTGCCTTTAATCTTAATGGGATATCTCAATCCTATTCTTCACTATGGTTTTGAAGCCTTTTGCCAACAATGCCAACAAGTTGGCATTGACGGACTCATTATACCTGACCTGCCATTTGATCAATACATGGCTGAGTACGCTGACATTACGCAAAAGTATGCATTAGAGGTGATTTTCCTGGTTACTCCCGAAACACCTGAAAGCCGTATTCGCGAAATTGATGCCCACGCTCATGGGTTTATTTATGCCGTTAGTTCTGCTTCAGTTACAGGGGCACAACAATCATTCTCAGATGCTAAGCAGGCATACTTTAAGCGTTTGCAAAGCATGCATTTGCACAACCCGCAGTTAGTGGGGTTTGGCATTTCAAACCTTGCCACACGTCAGGCTGCCGATGCGTACACAGCTGGCGTTATTGTGGGTTCTAAGTTCGTTAGTTTGCTTGAACAAGCGCAAAGTGCGGAGCAAGCTGTTGACGAATTAAAAAAAGCATTAGAACATTAGTTTTATTAGTTGTTTTAGGGCTATACGCACACTAAAAATGAAAGTCATGTAATATCATACCTCGCGTGATATTACATGACTTTACTATCGTTTTTGCTTGTTCGTAAAACACCAAAGAGCATACAGCACTGGGGGCAAAAAAATATTACTGCCATACTTTGGGTTTCTATTGAACTTTTAGTAGCTATCTCTATCTCTTATTGACTTTACGACACAGCAATTTAAAGTGAACTTCTGTGTATTGCTCTCGCCTTGCACTATCTTTAAATAAGATAGGCTGCACATCGGCAAAGGAAAATCATAGTCAAGTTGACATACCTATACTTGACGAAGTAGTACTATACTCAATTGCACTTGAGTATAGTACTATTTTTTTTGCAACCAATGCAATGTTCCATTTATTCAAAAAGTCCTTGTTCGGTGAGTTTCATGCTGAATATTATGGGCAAATACATGAATGCCATGGTTATGAATGATGCATGTTGTTAACGACCTGCCTTTAACTTAGTAGAACACAGAAGCGAAACATCAGCAAATAGGCATTAAAAAGTTACTTTGCACACCTCTGCAAAACTTTTTACTTGCTCAATTGCATGCCTACATAAAGACCTTTATAATTGTTCAATATAGAATTTACAGCACTAAGCGATGTACCCTTGGCTAACACCGAAGCGGCCTTCATTAATGTGAGCAACTTGTCGCTCTCAATGAGCAAGCTTAGATTGCCATTTTGCTTAGCAACATGTGGCGACATTGAAGCAAGACCTGCAAGATAAGTCATCTTGATTTTTTTATTCTTGCTGTCAAGCGAATAGGTGCCTTGTATGGTACGACCACCAATATTGGCGGTATAGGTGTTGTCTTTGTTAAAGGTAAAGCTGCAATAGCCTTGCTTTATTCCTATCTTTGAGAGTTGTGTGTTGATTTCGCTTTCAATTTTGTTAGCAGCTACAGCGCCACCAGCTTTAGCCAATAAGTTTTCGCTTTCGAACACGCAATCAGCACCCTTATAGTTCCAAGTACCAATGATGTCGCTCTGCGACACAGTAGAACTACTGCCCAACACACCACTTAAAAGGCTGCCAAGCAACGAGGTTGTTTCGTTGGTTGATGAAGTGCTTGAATTTGAGCCATTATTCACAACATCATTCAATATGGCTGAACCTACACCCTGTGCAAGGTTACCATTACTTGTTGTGCCACAACTTGTTGTTAACATTAAAGCGCTAACCATTGCTGCTAACGAAAGTGATATCTTTTTCATTTTACGTTGAAATAATATTAAGAGAGCTATTCTGTAAAAAGCCCCATTAAGAACTGGGGACTTGCGTTTTTCAGAACGACTCATTTTTAAAATGTTCTTTCTTTTAAAAGGTATGCAAAATTGAAAAAAAACTCTGAGATAGACAACTATCCCAGAGTTTTATAGACTAATTAGTGACTTTTACCGATTAAGCTTTTGATTTACTTCACCAATTTGTAGGATTGGGTTGTGCCATCAGTTAATGTTAGTCGTACAACAACGGCTTGTGTGCTTGCTGTAGCAATGGGCAAGATGGCTTGCTGAACACCACCCAATGATTGACTAAAGATAACACGACCATCAACTGTGTAAGCTTGTGCTGAACGCAAACCTATAGCAGACTTGGCAACCACTTGTCCACCCTCAATGCTCACACTAGGAGCATCGGCTGTAATAACTGATGAAATATTTTCAACCTTAGTTATTTCATGGCGTTCGGCATCCTTGTCAACCACCTCAACTATTTCATAAATTGCTGGCACAGTTTTATCGGTCCAAGTAAGGCGAACTTGCTTAACTTCACCTTGATTGTCAGCAAAATTAACTTTCAAAACACTACTCTGAGCATCCTCAAATGAGACTTCGTCAAAATGCTCGCCATCGGTTGACACTTCGCATTTGAGCGACTGAGTGGTTGCAGGGTCGCAGAAAATTTGTAAGCCCTTCACTATGTCGGCACTCATTAGGTTGTAAACAAACTCTCCACCTTGAGCTGTACCCAAAGCATAACTGCCTGTTGAAGTTGCACCTGAACCATCTGTTGCATCGGTAAGAGCAATGCCGTGATTGTCGGTTAACAAGGGCAGACTATTGACAGGTTTGCCATTTACCTCAATTTCGTGCAAACGAAGCCATTTGTTTGTTGCCTCGGTTACTCTGAAACGTACGTAGTTAGCTTTGATGGTTGTAGCATTGCCATCCTCCATAGGTATATAGTCAGTAGCTACGATATCGGTGCCATAACCAGGCTCTGTGCCTACTACTTTATTCTGTGGCAAATTCATCGAATAGTAGTAGTTGTTTGTGCCAGCCACCTTAAGCGATGACCAATTGCGATTGTCGCTCGAAACCTCAACAAGGCCCTTTTGGGCATAGTCGCCATTGGTGGTGCCCATACATATGCGCACACTCTTTACATCGGTACTCTTAGACAAGCGAACGGTGTAGGCATCATTCTTTTGTTGCTCACGATTAATGCACACATAAGTACTATAGTTGCCATCGGCCATTAAATCGGCTGAATGGCTTTGCCAATACACGGTTGTAGGAGCAGTAGCCGAAGCTATGTCTGCTGCCTTGGCATAAAACATCTTTACGTAAGCAGAGCGTACACGTTCAGAAACCGCAGCATCACTCACATTCTTAATAGCCAAGTAACGTACATAGGCATCAACGTCGGTTTTGCTGCTTTCAAGTTGGCGCCAATTTTTACCATTTTCGCTAATAAAGGTATTAAAGCTACCACCCTTGATGTATTTGTCAGATACCTCAACAGAAGCTATGCGAACAGGTGAAGGCAAAGCTATACCTATGTAGCCACCTGCAGGAATGCTCATTTTGCTCAGCATTGACACATTATAAGCTTCGCCATTGTCTACAGTTTCAGCTTTCATGCCCTCAACATTGGTAAAAACGGTGGGAGTTTGTGGACTGAACAAGCCATTTGTAGCAAGATCGGAAGAGCGTCG
>URDV01000246.1 GCA_900546605.1 uncultured Prevotella sp. | reverse complement strand
CGTAGAGCGTACACACATCTAAATATTTACCATTTAAAGCATCGGCAGCAGCAGTAATAGCCTGCATTTCAGCATGCGCGGTTACATCATTCAAGGTCTCAGTCAAGTTATAGGCACGCGCAATTATGCGATCACGACACACCACTACAGCCCCTACAGGCACCTCATCCTTATCAAATGCTATTTGCGCTTGCTCAAGAGCCTTACGCATGTAATCTTCGTCAGTCATATATTATATAGGTATAAAGGTAGGCATTCAAAATAAATTTGAACACCTACTTACATCATCATTTAATCAGTTTAAGTGCTACACGCCCACGCTCTTCATCAATATCAAGAACCTTCACCATCACTTGCTGTTGAATGTGAACAACCTCGGCAGGATCTTTTACAAAGTGGTCAGCCATTTGCGATATATGCACCAACCCCTTCACCTTAATACCCATGTCAACAAAGCACCCAAACTTGGTAATGTTTGTCACCACGCCAGGCACTTCCATACCCTCACGCAGGTCATCAATCGTGTGCAAGTTTTCAGCAAAGCTAAACACCTTGGCTGTGCCACGTGGGTCACGTCCTGGCTTTGCCAACTCAAGCATTATGTCAGTCAGTGTAGGCATACCCACCTCATTATTGCAATACTTCTTTAGGTTAACTCGTTCTCTGACAGCAGCATCATCAATCAGCGTCTGCACATCACAGCCCACATCATGTGCCATTTGCTCCACCAAAGCATAACGTTCAGGGTGTACAGCCGTATTGTCAAGCGGATTTTTTGCATTAGGTATACGCAAAAAGCCAGCACATTGCTCATATGCCTTCGCCCCCAGTCGTGGAACCTTTAGCAAAGCTTTGCGCGAATCAAAAGGTCCATTTTCAGCACGATAGTCTACTATGTTCTGAGCCAAAGCAGGCCCTAAGCCCGAAACATAGGTAAGCAAATGTTTAGAAGCAGTATTAAGATTTACACCCACCGTGTTAACACAACTCTCAACAGTTAAGTCAAGCGACTTTTTTAATTCAGTTTGGTCAACATCATGCTGATACTGCCCCACCCCAATAGCCTTAGGGTCAATCTTCACCAACTCGGCCAAAGGGTCAGCCAATCGTCGGCCAATGCTTACAGCACCACGCACTGTTACATCATAATCAGGAAATTCATCACGAGCCAATTTCGAAGCTGAATAAACTGAAGCACCATCTTCACTCACCAAGAACACATCAACATTGTTCAAATGCAAGCTCTTTACCAACTCTTCAGTTTCACGTCCAGCCGTACCATTACCAATAGCAATAGCTTCCACCTTATATTGTTCAACTAACGAGTTAATTTTAAACCCAGCACGCGCATACTGATTCTGTGGCTGATGTGGATATATCGTTTCGTTATGCAGCAAGTTACCCTGTGCGTCAAGACATACCACCTTACAACCTGTACGGAATCCTGGGTCAATGCCCATGATGCGCTTCTGTCCTAATGGTGCAGCGAGCAAAAGCTGCTTCAAGTTCTCAGCAAACACATGTATAGCCTCCTCATCGGCTTTCAACTTGCTTGACCCCGCAAACTCCGTTTCTATGCTGGGCTTGAGCAAACGCTTGTAAGCATCATTCACAGCCATTTCAACCTGCTGAGCAGCAGGCGACCCCACCTTCACATAAGGACGTTCTACACGACTTACACAATCATCGTCATCCGATGGCGAAATAGTAACACGCAAAAAACCTTCGGCCTCACCACGACGCATGGCCAACAAGCGGTGTGATGTGCAACGCTTCAAAGGTTCGCTCCAATCAAAGTAATCGCGAAACTTTGCAGCTTCACTCTCCTTTGCTTTTATCACCTTAGAGCGTATCATACCCGTATATTCAAATGAACGACGTACAGTTTGTCGACTACGTTCATCCTCATTCACCATTTCAGCTATAATGTCACGTGCCCCTTGCAAAGCATCATCAGCATTTTTCACATCGCCCTTTACATAGCGTTGCGCCACATCTGATGGTTGTTTATAAGGTTGTGTTAGCAATGTGATAGCCAAAGGTTCAAGTCCTTTTTTGCGAGCCACCTCGGCCTTGGTTTTGCGTTTAGGCTTAAAGGGCAAATACATATCCTCTAACTGCGTTGCATCCCAACATTCAGTAATGCGCTTTTTCAAGTCATCAGTCAGTTTGCCTTGTTCCTCAATGGTTTGTAGTATGTAGTCACGTCGATGCACCAACTCTGTGAGTTTATCATTTTGTTCCTTTACCTGTGCCACCTGCACCTCGTTTAGTCCCCCTGTTGCTTCCTTACGGTAACGACTTATAAAGGGTATTGTAGCACCTTGCGCCAACAAGTTAATCGTACTTTCCACTTGCATCTCGCGCAACCCCAGTTGTTTGGCTATTATGTTTATCAGTGTCATTGCCTTCTGTGTAATAATACATTTATAAAAGTCACCCAACAGCATTGTGGCATGAGCCATCATCTATCTAAGTGATACAATAAAAAAGAATAGTGTAAAGTTACAACAAAAAGCCAATAAGCATAGGCTTTCAGCCACAATTTAGGTTGATTTAATATTTAATGTTAACTTTGCACCACACAAATAACCAAGATAACATTCAACATATGTTTTCACTAATAATGATTGCCATTTGCGGTGTCGTGGCAGGATTTGGCCTACGGCGTTGGAAGGCACTACAACACGTCAACCACACTATTACACTTACCATATGCTTCATGCTATTTGTTTTGGGCCTTTCAATTGGCGAGAACAACATGATTATAAAACACCTTTGGAGCTATGGTGCACAAGCCCTGCTTATCAGCGTAAGTAGCATGTTAGGCAGTGCAATTGGTGGTTGGTTACTTTACAAATATGTGTTTAACAAGCCAAAGAAAGGAGTCACCCCATGAAACAAAGCTTGTTTGTTGTGTTTATGTTTGTCTTAGGTTGCATCATAGGCAACGTGTGCCAACTACACTGGCAACTACATGAGCTATCCATGATTATACTCTACGTACTTATGTTTCAAGTGGGCATCAGCGTAGGGTGTAGCGACAACCTCAAAGCCATATTACGCAACTTTCGTCCTAAAATGCTCTTGCTGCCTTTATCTTCAATAAGTGGCACACTATTATTTTCAGGCATCATCAGCCTAGCACTTTCACATTGGACTGTTTTTGACTGCATGGCTGTAGGTAGTGGCATGGGGTACTATTCTTTATCATCCATACTCATTACGCAACTTAAGCTACCCACACTTGGCCAACAAATGGCTGCCGAATTAGGCACAATAGCACTCTTGTCCAACATCTGCCGTGAAATGATAGCACTCACATGTGCACCTTTGTGGCGCAAATACTTTGGCCCTTACGCTGCTGTCACTGCAGCAGGCGTAACATCGGTTGATGTTTGCTTGCCTGCCATAAGCCGTGTATGTGGCAAAGAGATGATTCCCATATCACTATTTCATGGCATGATGATTGATATGAGTGTACCTATTTTAGTTCCATTCCTTTGTGAGTTGTGAACTACCACATCATACCCGTTGGCGGAATTTCAGGTTAACGGGTTAACAAGTTGACAGGTTAACAAGTA
>URDV01000245.1 GCA_900546605.1 uncultured Prevotella sp. | reverse complement strand
TAGCTTACTTACCCGTTAACCAACAAATACGCCAACAGGTAATACTTACCAAAGTATATTGACTGATGTTTTTATATTTGGCACACCTTTTGCATAACATGTTTTTGAAAAGAAAATACATAAAAACATAACGAATTATGCAAAAAGGTAACATAGGCATTACAACGGAAAACATATTTCCTGTAATTAAAAAGTTTCTCTATAGCGATCACGACATATTTCTACGCGAAATTGTAAGTAACGCGGTTGATGCCACGCAAAAGCTCAAAACCTTAGCCATGAAGGGCGACTTTAAAGGCGAATTGGGTGACCTTACCATTCATGTAGCTGTTGACAAAGAGGCTAAAACGCTTACAATTAGCGACCGCGGTATTGGCATGACGGCTGAGGAAATTGATAAATATATTAACCAAATTGCCTTTTCGGGCGCTAACGATTTCCTTGAAAAGTATAAGGATGACGCTTCGGCTATTATTGGACACTTTGGATTGGGCTTTTATTCGGCATTTATGGTTGCCGACCGCGTCGATATCATTACACGTAGTTTCCGCGAGGAGGCTAAGGGGGTAAAATGGACTTGTGATGGTTCACCTGCCTTTGAAATTGACGATTGTGAAAAGAGTGACCGCGGTACTGACATTGTGTTGCACGTGTCTGATGATTGCGTAGAGTTCCTTGAAAAGAATAAAATTCAAGAATTGCTCACTAAGTATTGCCGATTCTTGCCCGTGGCTATTGCTTTTGGCAAAAAAACAGAGTGGAAGGATGGCAAACAGGTAGATACTGACGAGGATAACGTGGTGAATGACACTACCCCTCTATGGACCAAGGCACCTGCTACGTTAAAGGATGAGGACTACAAAAAGTTCTATCACGAACTTTACCCCATGTCCGACGAGCCTTTGTTCTGGATTCACTTAAACGTTGACTACCCATTTAACTTAACGGGCGTTCTCTACTTTCCTCGCATCAAGAGCAATCTCGATATTCATCGCAACAAAATTCAACTCTACTGCAACCAAGTGTTCGTAACTGACCAAGTTGAAAACATTGTACCCGACTTCTTGACTTTGTTGCATGGTGTTATCGACTCTCCTGACATTCCACTTAACGTTAGCCGTAGCTACTTGCAGAGTGACGCTAATGTAAAGAAAATATCTACCTACATTACAAAGAAGGTGAGCGATCGACTACAGTCTATTTTTAAGTCTGACCGTAAGGATTTTGAGCAAAAGTGGGATGACTTGAAGTTGTTCATCAACTATGGTATGCTCTCAGAAAACGACTTTTACGACAAGGCTAAATCGTATGCTTTGCTCAAGGATGTTGAGGGCAAGTACTTTACCTTTGACGAATATCGCGACCTCATTAAGGACAACCAAACTGACAAGGATGGCAACTTGATTTACTTGTATGCCACTAACCGCGATGAGCAATATAGCTACATTGAGAGTGCCAAGGCTAAAGGCTATAGCGTGTTGTTGCTTGACGGACAGCTCGACACTGCCATGGTTAACATGCTGGAACAGAAACTTGAAAAGTGCCGCTTCAGCCGTGTTGATGGCGATGTGATTGACCGCATTATTCAAAAGGAGAATGCACCTAAAAACGAATTAAACGCTGAAGACGCAGCTTCGCTTACAGGCGTGTTTACTGCCGAGTTGCCTACTATTGACAAGGCTCAATTCCACGTGGAACAAGCTGCCTTGGGCGAACAAGCTACACCTATCATTATTACGCAGAGTGAATACATGCGCCGTATGAAGGATGCTAGCCGCTACCAGCAGGGTATGTCGTTTTATGGCGAAATGCCTGACATGTATAATGTGGTGCTAAATGCTGACCACCGATTGGTTAAGGAGGTGTTGGCCGACATGAAGAGCAATTTGGCTGATAAGTTGCAACCCATTGAGAGCGAATTAAAGGGCTTACATGCTCGCCACACAGCTATTGAACAGGGACAAAAGGATAAAAAGCCTGAAGAACTGACTGATGCTGACAAGGCTGACATGAAGGAGTGTAACGAAGCTATTGCTGCACAAGAGGAAGCGCGTAAAAAAGTATGGGCCGAATATGGCAAGCAAAACCCCATTGTTCCACAACTTATTGATTTGGCTTTGTTGCAAAATGGGTTGCTACGTGGTGAGGCTCTGAGCAAGTTTATCAATCGCTCAGTTGACTTGATTAAGTAAAACCTACTTATAACTAACATTTAACGTTAACGGGTTGACAGGTGTCTTTAAGCCTTTCACTTAATAGGAGTGAAGGGGCGGAGCATCTATCAACCCGTTTATAGGTTATGCCTAATTCTTCATTTATTATGACGCATTTATTATTACAACTTTTGCTGCCCTTGCTTTGTTGGTCGTGTCAGCACACCACGCCACAACCTGCATTGCCCCAAAGCAAAGCTGAGCATATGACACAGAATGATCGTCAAGTGACTACTAATGACTCTGTGCAAAAAGCCACAACCCAACTTTTGCAAAAGTGCATTTACACACAAGCTGACTCGGCCTTAGTGGTTAAGTTGCTACGCATGAACACGGGGCAGAATGATGTGTTGTTTTACGCACGACAACTAAAGGGAACACCTTATGTGGCTTCAACACTTGAGGTGGCCGACCCTGAGCAGTTGGTGGTAAACCTTCGGCAGCTTGACTGTACCACGTTGGTTGAAACCACTCTTGCGCTAACTCTAACCAAACGTCAACATAGCGACTCGTTTGCCGACTACTGTCGCAACTTATTACGGCTACGCTACTTTGATGGGCACATGAATGGCTATTTGTCGCGTCTACACTACTTTAGCTGGTGGATGCATAACAACCAAGACATGGGACTTATTGACGAGGTTAAATTGCCCCAACAATACACCACCTTCATTAATGTGCAAAACTATTACATGTCGGCTCACCCCGACAAATATAAGTTTTTGAAAGCGCACCCCGAATGGGTGGATAGCATAGCCGCTTTAGAGAAACGCTACAACGGCCCTGATGGGCGTTACCTAACGCAAGCCAACACGCGGTTGCCACATAGTAAACTGTCAAATGTGGCAGATGGCGACATCGTAGCCATTGTTACACGCAAGGCTGGTATTGATTACTCTCACTTAGGTTTTGCCGTGTGGGGCAAGGATGGACTTTTGCATTTGCTGAATGCTTCATCTATTCACCACAAAGTGGTTGAAGAGCCTAAGACGCTCTATCAATACTTAAAGGAGCACCCTTCCTCTATTGGCATTCGCTTGTGGCGACTCAGATAGAGGCTAAACGAATGCTTCGATTTTAAAAATATAACATCAGGCATTTCACAACTCCATCTATATCTGTGTATGTTCAATATGTAGTATATGTCATACACGCTAAGCATATGTTTATCTATTCGTGCGCTACACGTTAGGGTGCTTAGCGTATAAATATATTTCGACATATTTTTATGACAGATTTAAACGCACTTAGTTTTTTGTTCACGCTTTATGCACTTGGCGCATAAAGAAACATACAGGCTACGCCCTTGAGTTAGAGTTTGAAAAAAATTGCTCTAAAACTGCAGGCGTAGCCCTTATTTTCTTGAGATTTCTGCAGAGCAAAGTCCGTATTTTTCTTGTGTT
>URDV01000244.1 GCA_900546605.1 uncultured Prevotella sp. | reverse complement strand
GAGGTCGTGGTGTGTTATCTATCCTCGCTGAAGCCGAGAGAAATGGAGGACTTAAGGTCGTTAATTCGGCCAGTTCGTTGCTGCAACTCACTCGCGCTCAGATTATTAAGCTTTTGAATCAACACAAATTGTCGTTACCAGCCACTTGTATATGCAGTACAAACTTGCATGGTCAACCATTCACACCCGATGGCATCAATTACCCTTTTTGGATAAAACGGGTTGATGCTTGCGCACAGCAGGCTGGTGATGTGCAACTCATACATAATGCTACAGAATATGCGCAAGCTTTGGCTGATTTTAGCCAGCGTAACATAAACCAGTACGTTGCTGAACAACACATTGAAGGCGATTTAATAAAGTTTTACGGAGTTGAGGGCACTCCATTCTTTCACTATAGTTATCCTACAGAAAAGGCGACTTTTTCAAAGTTTGGCTTGGAGCAAGCTAATGGCACTCCCTTGCACTATGCATTTGATGTTGAAAGCCTAAAACAAGCTGCTGATAAAGCTGCAAGGGTAACGGGTATGATTGTATATGGTGGAGACGCTGTTATTACTGCTCAGGGTAAATTCTTCATTATCGACTTTAATGACTGGCCAAGTTTTTCGGCATGCCGTCGTGATGCAGCCAAAGCCATAGCCCAACGCATACAAAGCTTTGCTTGAACATCTACTTGAGTAAAATAATAGGATTTTTGTTCCCTCTAAAACAATACATTTATGACAACGTCATCCAATTCACAATTACAATCCACCTTCAAGTCACAAGACACAGAAGAGTGGTTAGACATACACTTTACGCGCCCACTGGGATTGTTGTGGGCCAATTTCTTTAACCATTTCAACATACATCCCAACGTGGTTACTATATTGAGCATTATATTAGGAGCTGCTGCTGGTGTTATGTTCTACTATCCTGACATGCCTCACACCATTATAGGTATTTTATTGTTAGTATGGGCCAACTTGTATGATAGTGCTGATGGTCAATTGGCTCGAATGACGGGTAAAAAGACACGCTGGGGACGTATACTTGATGGCTTTGCAGGCGATGTGTGGTTTTTTACCATTTATGCTGCCATATGTCTTCGATTGCAGAACACTTGTATCCCTGGAACCCAAATGGAATGGGGATTTTGGATTTGGCTACTCGCAGGCATCTCGGGGTTTATTTTTCATGGCAAACAATGCCAATTGGCCGATTACTATCGCAACATTCACCTTTATTTTATAAAGGGAAAGTCGGGGAGCGAACTTGATAATTTTGCCAAACTACGCACAGAGTTAAAGACTCTTAGTTGGAAACGTGATGGCATGTGGATGGTATTTCTTTATTTTTATGGAAACTACACACGTGCTCAAGAGAAAATGACACCCCGCTTTCAGCAATTGCGCCAACAACTTCAACTTCGTTTTGGTAACGAACCTGTAACGCCAGAATTGGCTACAGCCTTTCGCAAAGGGAGTTTACCATTAATGAAATACGCTAATATTCTTACTTTTAACACGCGAGCTATTGTGCTCTATATAGTATTGCTGGTAGGTCAACCTTGGCTATATTTTGTGTTCGAAATTGTGGTGATGAATCTGCTCTTTATTTACATGCGTTCTCAGCACGAATCTCTTTGTAAACGATTGACAAACGAACTGCAACAAGGAATGTACTAAAAAACTTTAAGGCAAATTAGTATTCCTTGAAGGAATTATTTACGCAAAAAGAAACTACGTGAAACCTCTCTATCGAAATTTATTTTTACTTTTTGGCATAGGCGCCATTATCGTAATGTTGTGTACGTTTGATGTTGACTACACACAACTCTATGATCACCTGTTGCGAGCTGGACTCTATTTGCCAGCTGTTATAGGTGTTTGGATATTTGTTTACGCTTTTAATGCATGGGCCTTTCAAATCATCGTTAATAGCGGCACACACAGCAAGCATTTGTCTTATAAACATGCTTACAAACTTACCGTTTCGGGCTTTGCCTTTAGCTATACCACACCCTTTGGCTTTGGTGGAGGCCCTTATCGTGTAATGGAACTCAGCTCATACATAGGTGTGCCACGCGCTATGTCGTCTGTTGTGTTATACTCTATGATGCACATACTTTCGCACATATGTTTATGGAGTTCTGCCGCAGTTCTCTTTGCTATTGTGTATACCGAAAAGATGACTCCTTTTTTGTGGACTCTCTTCATGGTTTTTGCTGCAGTTCTGTTAATTGTTTTATTTGTGTTTCACTTGTGCTACAAAAAAGGTGTTATTGTAAAACTGTTTCAACCCTTACTTTATATGCCTATAGTGAAACGATGGGCACGAAAGTTTTATAGCGAACATGCTGAGGACATGCAAAAGGTGGATGACAACATTGCTTACTTACACTCTCAACCTTGTGCTTTTTACCAATCGTTGCTGTTTGAATATGTAGCTCGTGTTATAAATGCGTTCGAATACTATTTTATTCTGCTTTCATTAGGTGTTAATCTTACCTTTTGCGATGCTATCTTAGTTCTTGCTTTTTCATCATTAATAGGTAATCTGCTTTTTTTCTTGCCTATGCAGTTAGGAGCGCGTGAGGGTGGTTTATCGCTTATTGTCAAGATTCTTAATCTTTCAGCACCTGGCATAGGTATCTTTACGAGTTTGTATACACGTGTGCGCGAACTGGTATGGATATTTATAGGTGTAAGTTTGGTAAAAGTTGGTAACAAAAAAATCATGCACGATTAATCACTATTTCCTCTTATTAGCAAAAAACGTGTTTTTATATGGCAACCACCTATTTATTCGATTATGGAGGAACACTTGACACAGCAGCCACACATTGGTTCTACGTGTTCCAGGCAGCATATCAAAGTTTATCATTAAATGTTGAGGAAACGCTATTACGACAAGCTTATGTAACGGGCGAACGGGCATTAGCCAAGGAAAGAATTATTTTACCCACCGATGATTTTCATAGTTTGTTGCGTAAAAAAATAACCATACAAGTACATCACCTTGAGGAGTCGCTTAACGTGTTACACTTTGCAACTTCAGAGCAACGACAACAGACTATTGAAAGTTTAGCCTCCTATTGTAATAACTTTGCTCATGAACATGTTAAAGCGTCGGCACAAGTGTTGCAACAGCTTCACGACTCGCATAAATTAGTAATGGTATCTAATTTTTATGGCAACTTGCACAAAGTGTTAGAGGTTTATGGCATTTTACCCTATTTTGATGCAATAATTGAAAGTGCTGTTGTGGGGGTACGTAAACCTGATCCTGCCATATGGCAATTAGGCATAGATGCAAGCGGTACAATAGCTAAGAATTGCATAGCAGTAGGAGATAGCTATGGAAAAGACATAGTCCCAGCAGCCAGTATTGGTTGCAAAACCATATGGTTTAAAGGGCGCGAATGGGAGGATAAATCCTACGACGAAACGTTACCAACACGTGTTATTACAGCGCTTCAACAGTTATTAGTATAAGCATACAACATAAGTAGGTGTTTAAAATGAGTTTATATAATCATGTTTAGAATGAGTCGATATGCCTTGGCGCACTCTTTCGCTCATAAACATAGGTTTCATCGGTCACGTAGCCCGCTACGCTCCCTCTTCAACCTCTGTTTCTGAAC
>URDV01000243.1 GCA_900546605.1 uncultured Prevotella sp. | reverse complement strand
CCAAA
Organism: uncultured Prevotella sp.; assembly: GCA_900546605.1. Lineage (GTDB taxonomy): Bacteria > Bacteroidota > Bacteroidia > Bacteroidales > Bacteroidaceae > Alloprevotella. The sequence goes on along the minus strand of URDV01000243.1, from coordinate 3,702 downwards.
CTGAGTGAGAGCCAAGGACGCTGAATGAAGATGAGAACCTTCTTCTTGTACGACTTCAAGATGTTTTCAAACGAATTCTCGAATGCGTTTTGGAACTTCTTCGTAGTCAAACCAATGAATGCCATGATGGCTACGATAGAGAGGATAATGGTAATTACGGGGTGAGAACTGAAGTTGAAACCACCAAAAATCAAACCAATGATAGAGATGATGACCAAGATGAGTGTGAGGCTGGGGTGCAGAATGCGACCGATGCTCTCAGCATAGCGCTGATACATGGTTCTGCCAGCAGCCTTGTAAGCCTTGCCCATACGTTCTTTGAGCGATTCGTCTTCCTCGCCATGAGCCTTGTGGGGCTTCAGCAAAATGGCACAAAGGGCAGGAGAGAGGGTAAGGGCGTTCAATGCAGAGAAACCGATGGCAATTGCCATGGTCAAACCAAACTGACGGTAGAACACACCCGAGGTACCCGACATAAAGCTTACAGGTATAAACACTGCCATCATTACCAAGGTAATTGAAACGATAGCTGAGCCTAATTCGCGCATGGCATCAATTGAAGCCTTACGTGCCGAAGTATAGCCTTGATCCAACTTGGCATGTACACCTTCTACCACCACAATGGCATCGTCCACTACAATTGCAATGGCAAGCACCATAGCCGAGAGGGTGAGCAAGTTAATTGAGAAGCCAATAATGTAGAGCGCAAAGAAAGTACCAATCAATGCTACGGGGATAGCAACCGATGGGATAATAGTGCTTCGCATATCCTGCAAGAAGATATACACCACAATAAACACGAGGATAAATGCCTCGATAAGGGTCTTAATAACCTCGTGGATAGAGGCAAAGAGGAAGTCGTTGACATTTTGTGCCACGGTAATCTTCATACCTTGGGGCAATGTCTTCTGTGTTTCGTCGAGCAACTTTTCGCAGTCCTGAATAATTTCAGTAGCATTTGATCCTGCCATCTGCGATACCATACAAGTTACAGCCTTATGGCCATTAACCTTACCTGCAAACGAGTAAGTCATACGACCCAACTCTACGCGTGCTACATCCTTCAGACGGATAATCGTACCATCGTTATTGGCCTTGATAACAATGTTCTCGAACTCGGGAACTTGGCTCAAACGACCTTTGTAGCGCAAGGTGTATTGGAAAGTTTGGTTTTCGCGTTCACCAATGTTACCAGGGGCAGCTTCAATGTTCTGTTCTGCCAAAACACCGCTGATGTCGGTAGGCATCAAGTGGTATTCAGCCATCTTTTCGGGGTTGAGCCAAATACGCATTGAGTAGTCGGCACCCATTACCTGAGCATCACCCACACCCTTAACACGCTGAATTTGCGGAATGATGTTAATTTTGGCATAGTTCTCAATAAACGCCTCATCGTAGCGATCTTCTGCATCTGCTACTGAGAAGATGAGCAGCATTGAGTTCTGACGCTTTTGTGTAATCACACCTACCTGTGTAACTTCGGAGGGCAACAAACCTTGGGCTTTAGCCACACGGTTTTGCACGTTCACGGCTGCCATATCGGGGTCAGTACCCATCTTAAAGGTAATTTGGATAGAGGCAGAACCGGTATTGGTTGCAGTAGATGTCATGTAGTCCATGTTTTCTACACCATTGATTTGCTCTTCAAGAGGAGCAATCACGGAGTTCAACACGGTTTGTGCATTAGCACCTGTATAAGTGGTGCTCACCTGCACAGTAGGTGGCGCGATGTCAGGATATTGGACGATAGGGAGTGAAGTCAAGCCCAAAACACCCAATATGACAATCACAATTGAAATCACGGTAGATAGTACCGGACGGTTGATAAACCGATCAAGTGTCATATTACTATTCTATTTAAAGCAACTAACTGGTATGTTGTTTATGCCGTAGGGTTAGTTACTTGTTTTCCTTTTTTTGATTTTATTATTTTTCGCCAGGCATCTTGCCATCCTTCATGGCTTGTTGCTCTTTCTTTTGGTTGGCCTGAAGTTGTGCAGGAGTGATAGGATTGATCTTTTGACCATTCTTCAGTTGGTTCACACCATCCACAACAATACGCTCGCCTGAGCGAAGACCTGAAGCTATAACGTATGTTTTGCCATCGTTTTGTGGAAGAACTGTAATTTCGCGAGTAGCAACTGTTTTGTCATTGTTTACTACATAAACGAATTTTTTGTCCTGTACATCAAATGTTGCACTTTGTGGTACCAAAATAGCTTCGTTTGAGTGAGTGGGAACAAGAATAGACCCCGTACCGCCCGAACGAAGAATATGTTGTGCATTATCAAAGGTTGCGCGCATTTGTACAGAACCCGTTGATGAGTCAATCACACCGCTTACGGTGCTAATTGTACCGCTTTGGCTGTAAGTAGAACCATCTGAGAGTAATAGGCTAACAGCAGGCATCTTCTTGATAGCAGCATTAACTCCGCCAGCTTCACGTGTAAGAGCAAGCAACTGCTTCTCTGTCATAGAGAAGTAAACGTACATCTTTGAAATGTTTGATACGGTAGTTAAAGGCTCTGCTGACTGAGCGCTAACTAGGCTACCTACACGATAGGGAATAGAGCCAACAACACCATCAGCAGGGCTTGTGACAGTACACCAACGCAAGTTATCTTGCGCGCTCTGCAATTGAGCTTGAGCCGAAGCCAATTGAGCTTCGTATGATGCTAATGTGTTTTCAGCCATTTTCAGGTCGTAGCTTGAAATAATGTTCTGCTTGAAGAGCATACGCTTGTTTTCAACGGTAAGCTTTTGTGTAGCAATGTTGGCATGGCAAACACGAATTTGTGCAAGAGCCGCCTTTACTGCAGCGCGATATTGTTCAGAATCAATCAAGAACAAAGGCTGACCTTTATGAACGGTTGAACCTTCGTCAACAAGCAGCTTTACCAAGTAACCTGATACTTTCGGACGGATTTCGATGTCCTGCATACCTTTAATGGTAGCTGGGTACGATGTCTTCAAGTCAGCTGAGGTGGTTTGAACTGTTTCAACTGCGAAGTCATTGCTGGCTTCGCCCATCTGATTTGATTTGCTGCCGCAACTGGTCAGTACCACCGCGGTAAGCACCCATAAAGCGATTTTCTTCATGTGTTGTAGTTATAAATAATATTGTTTCGTATTCGTTTAGAATATTAGGGGTACAATTAACCCTAATATAAATCATGTGCAAAGTTACGGCAAAAAAACTAAACATAGTGTATTAGTTTTCCTATAAAGTGTGCCTATTAGTAATTTTTATAGATATGGCACTTATATCTATTGATTTTGTGTAATATAGTTGCCAATGTAGCATTAGCTTGAATGCTATTTTCTTTTAAATATTATTGTGAGAGTTTGTGTTGTTTTGAAAGGTTGATGGCTTAAGGTTGTAAAATGAAGTGGCTATTCGTTTTATGTGTAATAGGGTTCAGCTATTTGATGCTTGACGCATGTAGCAAGTATGGCGTAAGGGTCACTTGCATGGAGCGTGTGCTTTAGCTTATGCTGCCATTCTACTCGTTGCTTTTCGTAAAAATAGTATGAATGATAAGTAGGTGTTCAAAATTAGTTGATATTCCTACTGATATTTTTTCAGCGATAGATTAAATGGTAAAGCAAAAGGGCCTGAGAATCAATATAATTCTCAGGCCCTTTTTTAGTACGCTCGGCATGAACATTATCTAACGGGTGCAAGTCCCGAGTAAGCCCTAA
>URDV01000242.1 GCA_900546605.1 uncultured Prevotella sp. | reverse complement strand
AGCCTGAAGGATAAGAGGTTTAAAAAACTTGGCAAACTTACCTGTCAACCCGTTAACCTGTCAACCCGTTAACTAAAATACCCCAAAACGTTAGTTTACATTTTCTTTATGAGTTTTACGTTCAAACAGTTTCATATTGACGACACACATTGTGCCATGAAGGTGGGTACTGATGGTGTATTGTTGGGTGCTTGGGCACCTACTTTACCTATTACTAAGCATATACTTGACATTGGATGTGGCAGCGGACTTATATCGCTAATGTTAGCCCAACGCACACCTAATGCGCAAGTTACGGGTATAGAAATTGACGCGCAAGCTACTATTGACGCTAAACAAAATGTAGCACAATCGCCTTTTGCCAACAGAGTGAACATTGTTTGTAATGACATCCTACACTATGCACAAAGCTGTGCCCAACGTTTTGATTGCATCGTAAGCAATCCTCCTTATTATGAAGAGGCAGTATTGCCCCCATCATCCTTTAGAGCGAAAGCAAGACATACCACTGGTGGTGGACTCACCTTTGAGGCTTTGCTACATAGCGTTAATATGTTACTTGACACATCTGCTTCTAACCCTTATTTTAGCATTATATTGCCAGCTCAAGGAGTTAATAATTTTATAACTCTGGCAAGTTTCTATCATCTAAATTTAATGATGTGTACACATGTGCGTACACGTCCCAACAAGCCTTGCAAACGCATGTTGTTATGCTTTTCACCTCATGAGGTTGGTCCGCGAACTGACGAACTGATATTGGTTAACCATGAAGGCACGCGCTCAGCACAATACAATGCTCTTTGTCAAGACTTTTATCTGTAAGAGTTGATATTCCCTATTACATCCAACCACAACACCATTATGAAAAGAATAAAATTTCTATTGTGCAATATACTCCTATTTATATTGTGTACGAACTTACACGGACAATCCATGTCTGTGCAAACCCATCAGCTTTTTGATTGGTTTAAAAAGGCAGCCCGATTCGATTACAAATATCCTCGCGAAAAGGTGTACATGCATTTTGACAACTCAGCCTATTTAGTAGGCGACTCTTTATGGTACAAAGCCTATGTAGTTCGCGCCTCGTCATTACATCCCACCACTTTAAGCAAGGTGTTATATGTAGAACTGCTAAACGCTGATGGGCAACAGGTGGCACTAAACATTCACAAACTTGACAGCTTAGGAACGGCCAATGGCATGTTTTCGCTTCAATCGCCCATTTATGCAGGCTATTATGAGGTGAGAGCTTATACGCGTGAAATGATTAATTGGGGGAGCGAGGCTTGTTTTTCACGTATATTGCCTGTATTCACCAACAATAATCCTCAACGTGACTTAAAGAAGGGGGTAGTAAGCGACATAGTACAATTGTCTATTCCCCAACCCGAGCCACACAACATAGAATCTATTATCAACCCTCGCCCCTATGACATGGGAAATGAAAAAGAGGCATTACTCAACTTTTTTCCTGAGGGTGGAGGACGTGTAGCAGGTAGCACACAGCGCATAGCCTATAAGCTAACTGACGGAAGGGGCATGCCATTAACCTCTGACACCCTAAACATATACAGCTCAACAGGTGAATTATATTGCACATCAGTGCCAGAACACGAAGGCATGGGCACGTTTATATTAGGAGGTGATTTTAAAACAGGTTATGCAAGTTTGTCATCGGGACGAAAATTTACTACCGAAAGTAGTAAACAAAAGTCTAAGTCTAAGTCTAAGTCTAAGTCTAACTCAAAGAAAGAATTAGCTCTTGACTCTTTGAATTATGGCATACAAGCTGATTATACATCTGAAGGCGAACTACTACGCATAAGTGCCAATAAGCGTGAGTTGTCTGCCCACAAGTTGTTAGGACTTGCCGTGTTCAATCGCGACCAAGTATGCTACTTTGACACATTAACTATTGAAGACGAGAGTGTTGAACTATTAGTACCCCAAAAGGCACTACATGGTGGAGTGTGTCGTGCTGAACTATTCGACACTGACGGCAATGGTTTATCAACTCGCCTATTTTGGGTTCCATTAGCGCAAGTGGATAGCCAACGAGTAGTAAAGGTTGGCATAGAACAAAATCAAGAAGAATACGCCCCATTTAGTCCCATAGTAATAAAGCTTAAAGCCCAAAATGTGCAAGGTCAGTTGGCCCAAAATAGTTCTGTGTCAATAGCCGTAAGAGAGGAGGAAGGAAACCTGGTTGCAACGCATGATGGCAGTTTTTTAGGCAACTTATTGCTATCGTCTGAGTTAAAGGGCTTTATTCATCGCCCCGACTTATATTTTGTTCGAAATGATGCTTCACACCGACACATGCTCGACCTACTCATGTTAGTGCAAGGGTGGCAAAGTAATGCCTTTAGCGTAATGTGTGGCAAGGATACCTTTAACTTGCGCCAGCCTATTGAAGATAAAATGATTATTCGAGGAACTTTGTTCAAGGATAACAAGAAAAAGGATCCTTTTGCTCAAGCATACCTTAACCTGTCAGCCTATCGATATGAAAATGACAAGGTGTTGGGCAATACCATTATAGGCCACACACAAACCGATGATAGCGGAAAGTTTGCCTTTGAGTCGAACATTGACTTTGAAGGAGACTATATAGCGCAATTTAATATGTATAATGACAAAAACAAGCGTAAGTGGACACGTTTGACCATTGATCGTTGGTTCTCGCCCCAACCGCGACCATTGTGGAGTAGTGACTTGCTATTAAATGGCTATGAAAGAAACGCTATGGAGAACCAACATGAAAGTGATATATTTGAATGGAAGGATACTTTGCAGCGGACTATAGTATCTACCTTGCGCACCGCAGAAGTGGTAACACACGTTCGAAAGTACAAAGGCTTTACAGGCAATCGCTACACTTATGGCGGTGGCGAAAATTATGGTCAACGACAATCATTAAAGTTTATTAATGTTGAAAAAGAGATAGAACGTATTAAGGACTTGGGAGGGTCTGGCTATATAAATTTGCTCGACCTACTTCAGTATGCCAACAATCGAATTCGATATGATAGATATGGACTTATAAACACAGATAATTTGATTGAAACAATTGACTTGTCAAACACAGACGCTGACGGCTATGTAAGCAATTTTTCGAAAGAGAATATGTATGGTAACATAGATTCAGAGTTTATGGTTGAAGGACATAAAGTTCTACTTTATATTAACAACGAGTTAGCAAGTACAACAGATGATAAGATACCCAATATACCCTTATATGAAAACGTTAAGTCAATTAGTTTTGTTATGAATAAATACATGACAGATGCTCTAACGGGTGAAGAGAAGCGATTTGGTAAGAATAGCTACACCATTTTTGTATACGAAGAGCCCCACACCTACCGAACACAAAACGGCAAGGGAAAGGAGTATCGACATTTACAAGGTTTTACTCCTAAAGTAAAGTTCTACTCGCCCGACTATCGAAAGTTCGATTTACCCAATGAGAATGACAATCGTCGCACCTTGCTATGGAACCCACAAGTGCAACTCAACGAAAAGGGTGAGGCTGCTATTATATTCTATTCAAATTCACATAAAAATCAAACCATTGATATTAGTGTACGTGGCATCACACCTGAGGGGAAACTAATTGATTGGAATTAACTTAAGGAGGGACTAAGTAAACCCGTTGGCGGAATTTTTGGTTAACGGGTTAACAAGTTGACAGGTTAACAAGTA
>URDV01000241.1 GCA_900546605.1 uncultured Prevotella sp. | reverse complement strand
AAGTTGGCAAACTTACCTGTTAACCCGTTAACTTGTCAACTTGTTTACTAATTCCACCATCGCGTTTAAAGTAATAAAATGAGTGAGAAGGTTTTGCTGAACATAAATAATGTGTGTCTGAGCTATGGCGAACGACACGTGCTGTGTCATATAAATGAGCAAATAAAGAGTCATGACTTTGTGGTGCTGACAGGGCCGAATGGTGGAGGCAAAACCACACTATTGCGCTTAATAGCTGGACTTTTGCAACCCACGTGTGGACGCATAGAACGTGACAAAAGAGCCGTAATAGGCTATTTGCCACAATACCGACACATAGATAGGCAATTCCCTACCACTGTGTTCGACATCGTACTATCGGGGTTGGCTTGTCGCAAACGCTTGTGGCAACGCTTTACGGCAACTCATCGTGAAGAGGTAATGCATATGCTCAGCACATTCCACTTAAGCGATTTGGCACAGCGACCTATATCTGACCTAAGTGGAGGACAATGGCAACGCACCCTGTTAGCGCGTGCTTTTGTGTCAGCCCCCGACTTGTTGTTGCTTGATGAGCCTGAAACCCATTTAGATGAAGCCTCACGTGCCGAACTCTATGCTTTGCTCTCAGCTCAAAGTCAGCAACGTGCCATAGTTGTGGTAAGTCATGATGAACACCAATTCCCACACATTGCCAATCGTCGCATATGGCATATTGAGGACCAAGCCGTCACCGAACGCGAAGAGTGGTAACTCTATAAGGCAAGTAAAGTAACCTACTTAGAGTGCCAACCACATTCTGCCGATGGGCTTGTAAGTGTAAAAAAATGGGTGTGGCAGAATGTAAGTAGGTGTAAATAAGAGCATTTGAATAAAAACTTGCCAATAGTTATACCCTACATCAAAATAATTTACTATTTTTGCGCGTTTCTTAGAAGGTAAATAAAAAACAACAATCATAATAACAATCAGATGAACGTGATAACCAAAACCGTTTCATTGCCTGATGGACGCACCATTAGCATTGAAACTGGAAAATTGGCCAAGCAAGCAGACGGCGCAGTTATGTTGCGCATGAACAACACCATGTTGCTGGCCACCGTTTGTGCTGCAAAGACTGCTCAGCCTGGCACAGACTTTATGCCCTTACAGTGTGATTATAAAGAAAAGTATAGTGCAGCAGGCCGTTTCCCTGGTGGCTTCACTAAGCGCGAAGGCCGTGCAGGTGATTATGAAATCCTTACCTCACGTCTTGTTGACCGTGCCTTGCGTCCTCTCTTCCCTTCTGACTATCACTGCGAGGTGTATGTAAATATCACGCTCTTCTCAGCCGATGGCGTTGACATGCCTGATGCCTTGGCAGGTTTTGCCGCTTCAGCAGCACTTGCTGCCAGCGACATTCCTTTCGAAGGTCCTATCTCTGAAGTACGTGTAGCCCGCATCAATGGTGAGTATGTAGTAAACCCCACATTCGATCAGCTTAAGCAAGCCGACATGGATATCATGGTAGGTGCTACTGAAGAAAACATCATGATGGTGGAAGGCGAAATGGACGAAGTACCCGAGAGCGCTTTGCTCGAAGCCTTGAAGGTAGCACACGAAGCCATTAAGCCCATGTGCCAATTGCAGAAGGAACTTTCAAAAGAACTCGGCACCGATGTTAAACGCGAATACGATGACGAGGTAAACGACGAAGAACTCCGTCAACAAGTAAAGGATGAGTGCTATCAGCCTGCTTATGCAATAGCTGAGGCTGGCGACCACGATAAGCACCAACGTGAAGACGCCTTTACACAAATTCGTGAGGACTTTAAAGAACGCTATGCAGCAGCTCACCCCGAACTCTCAGCTGAAGAGCTCGAGGAAAAGAATGCCATGGTCGATCGTTACTATCATGATGTAGAACGTGATGCTATGCGTCGTTGCATTCTTGATGAAGGCAAGCGTTTGGATGGTCGTAAAACTACCGACATTCGTCCTATTTGGTGCGAGGTGTCACCACTGCCCATGCCTCATGGATCAGCCATCTTTACACGTGGTGAGACACAGGCTTTGGCAACAGCCACACTCGGCACAAAACTCGATGAAAAGATGGTGGACGATGTACTCGATAAGAGCTACATGCGTTTCCTCCTTCACTATAATTTCCCTCCCTTCTCAACAGGCGAAGCTAAGGCACAACGCGGCGTAGGTCGTCGTGAAATTGGTCATGGCCACTTGGCATGGCGTGCTTTGAAGGGACAGATTCCTGCTGACTATCCTTACACAGTTCGTGTAGTAAGCGATATCCTTGAGTCAAATGGTTCGTCTTCAATGGCTACCGTTTGTGCTGGAACACTTGCCCTGATGGATGCTGGTGTGCCCATCAAGGCTCCTGTTAGCGGTATAGCAATGGGTCTTATTAAGAATCCTGGCGAAGAAAAGTATGCTGTGTTGAGCGATATCCTTGGTGACGAAGATCACTTGGGCGATATGGACTTCAAGACTACAGGTACTGCCAAGGGTCTTACTGCCACACAAATGGATATTAAGTGCGATGGCCTTTCATACGAAATTCTTGAAAAGGCATTGGCACAAGCTAAGCAAGCGCGTGAGCACATCTTAGGCAAAATTCTTGAAACCATGCCAGCTCCTCGTGCCGAACTTAAGCCCCACGTTCCCCGCATCGAAGCCTTTGAAATTCCTAAAGAATTCATTGGTGCCGTTATTGGCCCGGGCGGAAAGATTATTCAGGGCATGCAAGAAGAAACGGGTGCAACTATTACCATTGAAGAAGATGGTGGTGTAGGTAAGATTCAAGTGTCTGGACCTAACAAAGACAGCATCGATGCAGCCGTTGCTAAGATTCGTGCCATCGTAGCTATTCCTGAGGTAGGCGAAGTTTATGATGCTAAGGTAGTAAGCATTATGCCTTACGGTTGCTTCGTAGAGTTCATGCCAGGCAAGGAAGGTTTGCTCCATATTTCTGAAATAGCTTGGAAGCGTCTTGAGTCAGTTGAAGAGGCTGGCATCAAAGAGGGCGACACCATTCAAGTGAAGTTGCTCGAAATTGACGAAAAGACAGGTAAGTTCCGTCTTTCACACCGCGTGCTTGAAGAAAAGCCCGAGGGTTGGGAAGAACGTCCTGCTCGTCGTCCTCGTCGTGAAGGTAATGGCGAAGGTCATGCACCTCGCCGTCCTCGTCGCGACTAATACTCTTCTATTACATTCCCGTTCGATATTGAATGAAAGAAAGCCATAGATGCTTGAAGTCCCCTTGCTGCTCATTATGAGTGGACAAGGGGATTTCTATATATAGTGCCATTTTAAATGATTGCTTCTATATAACAAAGTTCAAATATCATCTTTGTTATTATCTCAACATGTTTGCCATTCTGGCAAAGGGAACTGTTCGCTAAAACTCATAAGAGCATAGCAATCCTTTTAGCAATGTCCATAAACAGGCGCTGTGTATGTATTTTTTTTATTGGTGTTCGCTAAAACTTTTGTAGGATAGAGGAATGCCCTATTTTTACCAAAGCATAGTATATGAGTTTATTTTTGACTATTACAAGGATTTATCAAATATAAAACTATCAAAATTACACAATGGTAAAAGCTAAGCCCCTATTCCATAAAAGTATCGTTATTCACTGATTTACAATATAGTAATGGTAAAAAATAACTTGACCAATTTTTAAGTTAAGTAAGATAAGTAGGTATTACGTACTCTAAAGGTGTTTAGCACATGCTCAACACTTATGCATATTAGTAC
>URDV01000240.1 GCA_900546605.1 uncultured Prevotella sp. | reverse complement strand
GAAGCACCAGTAGCGTAACAAGTAATGAAAGCGGTATAGTGACAAGCGAGATAATAGTGGTGCGAGCATTCATCAAAAAAATGAAAAGCACTAACACTACGAATATGCCGCCTTCAATGAGCGACTTCTTTATGTTTGATATGGAGGAGTCAATAAAATCTTGTTGACGATAAAGTTGGGTGTTTACCTTTACATCTGGAGGCAGAGTTTTCTGTAACTCAGCCATAGTTTTATCAAGTTCTTGAGTCAGTTCAAGCGTACTGGTTGAGGGTTGCTTGGTTATGGTTAGCAACACGGCAGGCTTGCCCGACACCGATGCAAGTCCCATTTTAGGACTTTTGGCTCCCATTTGTACATCGGCAATATCGGCCAACACTATAGGTTGTCCATTGGCCGATATCTTAACCAAAGCTTGCCCCATTTGTTGCGTGTTGTGGGTGCTGAGCACACCTCGCACTATGTACTCATTGCCATGTTCGTAGTGTACACCACCTGATGCATTACGGTTCATTTGGCGTGTGGCAGCTAATGCTTCACTCAGTGTGACACCATAGTGGCGCATGCGCTCTGGGTGCAAACGTATTTGATATTCCATCAAGTCGCCTCCCATAACAGTTACCTGCGCTACACCGCCTGTTGACAACAAACGTGGACGAATGGTCCAATCGGCTAAAGTGCGTAAATTGCCTAATGAAGTGCTATCAGCTGTTATGCCTATAAACATCACTTCACCTAATATGCTCGACTGCGGACCAAGGGTGGGCTGACCCACTCCTTCGGGCAAGGCATCGCCTATGGTTGCCAATTTTTCGGAAACTATTTGCCTATCGCGGTATATGTCTGTGCCCCAATTGAATTCTACCCATACTACCGAAAAACCTGTAGTGGACGATGAACGTACACGCCTCACATCTGTTGCACCATTTACGGCCGTTTCAATAGGAAAGGTTACTTGACGTTCAACCTCTTCAGCCGCCATACCTTTACCTTCGGTCATAATAACCACAGTGGGCGCATTGAGGTCGGGAAACACATCAACGTCCATCTTCCATGCCGTCCAACATCCTGCTATGATTAGCAACAGACTGAAAAATAAGATGATGGGACGATTATGTAATGAATAATATATGATTTTGTTTAACATATGTAACGTGTCTATTTGAATCGTGGAGTTGAGTAGTGGTAAGTGCTAAATTTTAGCTTACACCTACATGCTATGAGATGCTTCAACATCATTTCTCCCTGCTTAATGCGAATGTCCCTCAGGTGCCACAGAGGCATTAGCAGCCAAGCGCACTTGTGTTGCTCCATGTGTTACCACCTTATCGCCCGCCTTCAGTCCGCTCACTATCTCTGTGCGTCTACCATCAGTAGCCCCTAATTGTACTTCTTGACGACGATAGGCATCAGCATTTGTTTGAATGTAAACAAAATAAAGCCCTTGTGCTTCAGTTATAGCCTCATTGGGTACGCACAACACACCTCTGCGCACACCGCCTTGCAAATAAACTTCAGCAAAGCTGCCTGCCACTATGTTGCCTTGATTATTAAATTCAAATATAATAGGCACAAAGTATTCACCTGTAGCCGTGGCATGCCCTTTCGACACCAAACGTCCTCCTAACTCGTTAAGTGAATAGGTATGGCCATCATCATAAGCCATGCGAAAGTTAGCCCCACTAATGCGTGACAAAAGCGAGTAATAACGTTCGGGCACATCGGCACGCAACTGCAAACGTCTGTTCTGTGTAATAGTAGCCAAAGCTTGTCCCGCTGACACATAATCGCCTGGCTTTACTTGCAAGTTCTTTACATAGCCACTTATAGGCGCACTGATGCCACGATGCTGAGATGCACTACCCAAACTCTTAGCTGTGGCTGTAGCCGCTTGATAACGCTGGTGCGCCTCTTCAAGTTCACGTTGTGATATAATATGTTCCGCTGCTAACTTTTCAGCACGCTCATAAGCACTGCGTGCCGCAGCAAGCTCACTTTGTGCCACTGCTGCAGGATTGCCATTGGCTATAGCTTGTGCATTAACCACAAACAAGGTTTGACCCGCACTTACTGCGACCCCATCAGTTAATGACGTGTTGGCAAATTTTACAATGCCTGCCATAGTGGCACTCACAGTAGCCTCTGTTCCTGAAGCAGGCAACACGCGTCCACTCACTTCAACCACCTCAGTAAATTGAGTAGGTTGTAATTCGCTCACCTGCAAGCGAGCAAATTGAGCTTGTTGTGCTGTAAAGGTGATTTCATCTTGTGCATGGCTGTGTTCGTCACCATGTTTATCAGCCTCTCGGCTTTCGTGTGCATGGTCATGGTCTTCAGCTTCGTGCTCATGGTTATGGCATGCAGCAAAGAGTGTAGCTGCCAAAGCAGTTACACTTATCATTAATAAGTTGATTTTCATTGATTTATTTTGTGTAATGAGTGATAATGATTCTTCGTTTAGGATGGAAAAAGCAATCAAATGCCGTTTTAATGCCATTCAAAAGGCATTATAACACTCCATATGTATTCCTAAACATTTACAGATGGGCTAACAAAGTAGCCTTACACGGCACACATTACGGGCGGTCCTCGCCGCCTAAAGTGTTTGCCCTCCGAGCAAACAACTTGAGCTACTTGCCAACTAAATCGCTGACTTGATTGTGTAGCTATTAAAAAAGAGGTATATGATTGCCAAAAATCAATTGGCAAAAAATGAATGCTTTGTGAACTCTGTAAGCTATTGACACGCAAAACCTTGTGCCAATAGCACCAATGTGAAGAGTTGTCATGATGGTTATGAGCAGTATGTGCATCGTTCACTCGTCCATCTTGATGACACACTTCAGCCACCCAACACGCTGCCCCACCCTCATGATGATGGTGGGGAAACAAGGTGAGCATTAGCAACATTATAATAGCTAATGCCACACGCCATGTGTGAGTGGAACGTTTCATGGCAGCAAAAATACGTATTATTTTTTACAACTGAGTTGCAAACTTTCCACATTTGCCCACATAACAGAATAAAAAAAGGAACTTCCCTAATAAAGAGAAATTCCTTTTTTTAAGTTGTAGTTTTATTAAGGTGTCCACAAGTGTGGAACCATCTTTAACAACTAATGCTTGTTGATTAGTCGTTGTTAGCTGCAGTACGCTTTTCCTTGATACGAGCCTTCTTACCAGTAAGGGCACGGAGGTAGTACAATTTAGCGCGACGTACCTTACCTACCTTGTTCACCTCGATGCTTTCGATGTTAGGTGATTCGATGGGGAAAATACGCTCTACACCTATGGTACCAGACATTTTGCGTACAGTGAAACGCTTCTTATCTTGATGACCATTGATTTTGATAACAACACCGCGATACAACTGGATACGCTCCTTGTTACCTTCGACGATTTTGTATGCTACAGTTACAGTGTCACCTGCCTTAAACTTGGGGAACTCCTTGCCAGTAGCAAAAGCTTCTTCAGCAATCTTAATTAAATCTGCCATTTCTTTTGATGGGTAATTAAATATATTGTTGTCCGTCCCGACTCAGCTTAACGGGGAACTCTGCATCCCGACAGCGGCTAAGTGGAAAAGCGATGCAAAAGTACTACTTTTTTCACTCCTATGCAAATATTTAACTACAAAATGAACTAAAATATACCCGTTGGCGGAATTTCAGGTTAACGGGTTAACAAGTTGACAGGTTAACAAGTAAGTATGCTTTACACCACTTATTATGTTAAAG
>URDV01000239.1 GCA_900546605.1 uncultured Prevotella sp. | reverse complement strand
GCGTGGTTCATGGAATGTGAGCCCTCTTTGTGCCATCTACGTAGAACCTAAGCTGCAAGCCTATGGCAAGAACTATTTGCCTTCAGCATTGGGTAGTTCAAAAATGGACTTCATAGCTTCGAGCATGTTGGGCGTACAGTTTAACCTGGGCAACTATAATGCACAGTTAGGACGCGACTTGGCAAATGGTGACAATAATTACAAGCGTAGCAGTTTTGCTGTAGCAGGTGGCTTTAATGTACCTGCTAATAACGTACGCAGCAAAAGTGCCTACAATGGTGTAGGACGCTTGAGTTACACACATTGGTTCTCTCCCCTATCGGCTTGGCGTGCTAACGTGCAAGGCTCATTAGGCAAACGTAACAACTATAAATATGGCACAGCTGTTGTGGGAGCCGACTACGTAACCGACCTCACAGCACACGCTTATGGCTATGATCCCTCGCGCGTAGTGAGCATTATGGCTTTAGCGGGTATTAACTTAGGGGCCGACTACTCAAATGGGAAAAGCTACTTTACATCTGATGTTCACTTTGGCGGACAATTGGCTGTGAAAGTTGGCAATAACGCACACGTGTTTGCTGAACCGCAATTGAGCTACCACCTATCAAAATGCTTTAAAGACGAATCTAAGCTAAATAAATGGAAGCCTCTATTGCTGGTAGGTGTTGATTATAGCTTTAAGCGTTGCGACCAGCTAAAAGACATTGCTGCTCCTAACAAAAAGCGCTATGTTAGCTTAAACATGGGTACTGGTGTTAACAGCATCAACCTCACCCCAACAAATAGTTCATATCGTTGGACGTATAATGCAGCCTTGGGCTACGGTCAATGGCTCACAAGTTTACATGGCTTTGAAGTTGACCTTTGCAACATGTTGTATAAAAAATCAAGCACGGTTCGCAACAACCTAACTGCCCTGCGCGCAAACTACATGATGAACTTGCGCACAGCGGTTACAGGCGAGAGTTCTGACGACAAACTCTTCCAGTTGTCGGCTTTAGCGGGCGTTTCGCTCAACGTTAGTTCGGGCAAGGAGATGAAAGCTAAAGTTATTCCTGGTGTACAAGCTGCCTTGCAAGCTGGGTGGAAGGTTTCTCCTACCATAGAGCTTTACTTACAGCCTGAAGCCGCACTCTATTCAAACAAGATTATTTCAAATGGTTCAGGTCACCCCATCGATGGACAAGTGACGCTCTCTATGGGTTGTAAATACCATTTCTAATATGTAAATATACACATCCATTATTCTTTTATATAACGGTCATGCTGTTGCCTCGCACGTAGACAATGGCGTGGCCGTTGTTTTTTGAATAGTTTATGAGATGGGCTGTAAGGTTGGTGGTTATGAGGTTATAAAGTTAGTTCATGAAACACTTTTCATTTCCTTTCTATTTCTCATGACTCACTTTATAACCTCAGAACTTAAAACCAATCCTATAAACTGAGAACTAACTTTATTTTGCCAATTCCTATTCTACCGAACAATTGTTCCAAAACCACAGATTTTTAAAGTACGAAAAAATCTTTATCGAAATTAAACAACAAAACAACTTGCACATTTAAACATAAGTGCTAATTTTGCCGTCGGAAAAGCAAAAAGGAGGTTTTAAAAGAAAAATTACCTCTACTTTTCCTACCATGCACCTTGATCTGACCTACACCAAATATCAATATTTAGTGCATTGCCACTTCACCGCGCATACTATCAAAAACAAAAATCAAACATATACACTTTAAAATATACAGCTATATAAACAATTATGAGTGAAAATAGCGTAAATATTGGACACATTTCGCAGATAATTGGTGCGGTTGTTGATGTTAAGTTCGACACCGAAGGCCAAGAGGCTGAAAAGGTGTTGCCCCGTATTCATGAAGCGCTCGAGGTAACTCATCCCGATGGACGTAACATCGTGATTGAGGTACAACAGCACATTGGCGAGGACACCGTGCGAACTGTTGCCATGGACAACACCGATGGTTTGAGCCGTGGGTTAAGCGTACGACGCACAGGAGCACCTATCTCGATGCCTACAGGACAACAAATTAAAGGACGCATGATGAACGTTACAGGTGACTCTATTGATGGTCTAAAAAAACTTGACCGCTCAACTGGCACTTACCCCATCCACCGTGAACCTCCTAAGTTTGAAGACCTAAAAACAAGTAGCGAAGTACTCTACACTGGCATTAAAGTAATCGACCTTCTTGAACCCTATGCCAAGGGTGGTAAGATTGGTTTGTTTGGCGGTGCTGGTGTGGGCAAAACAGTGCTCATCATGGAACTCATCAACAATATTGCCAAAGGGCACGATGGATTCTCTGTTTTTGCTGGCGTAGGCGAACGTACACGTGAGGGCAACGACTTGCTGCGAGAGATGATTGAAAGCGGTGTTGTACGCTATGGCAAAGAGTTTACTGAAGCCATGGAACGTGGCGAATGGGACTTATCAAAGGTTGACTATAACGAAGTAGCCAAAAGCCAAGCCACACTTGTGTATGGACAAATGAATGAACCACCTGGAGCACGTTCATCTGTAGCTCTGTCTGGCTTGTCAATTGCAGAGAGTTTCCGCGACGCAGGAGCTGCAGAGGGAAAAACATCCGACATATTGTTCTTCATCGACAACATATTCCGCTTCACCCAAGCTGGTTCTGAGGTTTCTGCCTTGTTAGGCCGTATGCCATCAGCCGTAGGTTACCAACCTACCTTAGCAAGCGAAATGGGTGCCATGCAAGAGCGTATTACCTCAACCAAAAATGGATCTATCACATCTATACAAGCCGTATACGTGCCTGCCGACGACTTAACCGACCCAGCACCAGCTACCACCTTTACACACTTGGATGCTACTACGGTGTTGAGCCGTAAAATTACGGAATTAGGCATTTATCCTGCCGTTGACCCATTAGACTCTACATCACGTATTCTTGACCCTAAAGTTATAGGCGAAACTCATTACAATTGCGCACAGCGCGTTAAGCAAATTCTGCAAAAGTATAAGGAGTTGCAAGACATCATAGCCATCTTGGGTATGGACGAACTCTCTGACGAAGACCGCTTAACCGTTAACCGTGCACGTCGTGTACAACGATTCTTGAGCCAACCTTTCACCGTTGCCGAGAAGTTTACAGGCGTACCTGGCGTAATGGTGCCTATTGACGAAGTGATTCGAGGATTTAACATGATTCTTGACGGCGAAGTTGATGACCTGCCTGAACAGGCTTTCTTAAACGTTGGAACCATTGACGAGGCCATTGAAAAGGGCAAAAAGTTGATGGCTCAAGCTTGATGATTTTGCCGACTAAGTATAGTTTGCGTGTGTGTGTAAATTGATAACTCCCACCTATTGAAGCAAAGGTGGAAATTACAAATACTACCTTCAGCCATATATTGGGCTTCATAGTGGGTGCGTTATTTACACACACATATAACACAACTGAGTTTGAACACATTTCATCACAAACACTCTTTAAACTACATGAAAGTAACCATAGTTTCACCCGAAAAAACGCTGTACGAGGGAGAAGCCGAAGGTGTAAAATTGCCTGGCACTCAAGGGCGATTTGAGGTGTTGCAAGGACACGCGCCCATCATCTCAACCTTGGCTGCTGGCACAGTTGAATGCTTGGGTAATGAACCCTATAAGGTAACTGTTAGTGGCGGATTTGTAGAAGTGGCTAATAATGCCGTTTCTGTGTGCGTTGAAATGTAACCATGCCAGTTTCGGAGATCGGAAGAGCAC
>URDV01000238.1 GCA_900546605.1 uncultured Prevotella sp. | reverse complement strand
AGTGGTGTAAAGCATACTTACTTGTTAACCTGTCAACTTGTTAACCCGTTAACCTGAAATTCCGCCAACGGGTTGATGTTGTAAGTTAATCATATAATGAAGTCGTCTAAACTTTTCTGACGAAGATGATATTTCATAAAAGTTTAGACGACTTCAATTAAGCAAGGTAATGTGCTTTAGGCAAAGCCTTGCTTATTTTTGTTTAGACTCTTTAAAGGTTTTCCCCATAATGTTGAAAAATATATAGGATAGATGAAACGTTATATCTTTTTATTGCTAACTATCTTTTTTAGTTTAGCTGTGGCTTATGGTCAAGATGTGAAGCATGTCAACGACTATTATCGTGACGCTGAGCAAGCTTATAACAAGCATCAATGGAACACGGCCGATAGCTTAGCACTCCTTTATTGTAACTTGTGTGAAACTCAATTAAAAGATAAGTTGCAATCGTATCCCTACTCGCGCATGCTCGATCTTCGTGCCCATTGCGCAGCTCAAGTACTGGCCTTTGACAGAGCTATAGAGCTGCAACATAAGGCTGTGGCTGTAAGGCGAGTAGCTACTGACTGCGAACAGCAACATCTTGCAGCAGCTATTAATGAACTTGCCTTGTTTTATTCATATAAAGGTAAATATGATGATGCAATTAAGCAAGCTGATGAAGCATTGCAAATTTTTAGTAAAACGAATGGACAAAAAAGTAAATTCTATGCAGTAGCTTTGAGCAATATGGCCTCCTTTTTGTCATCAAGAGGTGATATGGGCGACTTTCAGCGTGCTGTTCAGTTGGGTGAAGAGGCTATTAAACATATACCTAAAGGCACTATTAACTATGCCAATGCTCTGAATTCGCTGGTTGTGTATTATTCGCAAACGGGTAGTATAGTTAAAGCCGATGAAATGGGTAAACGAGCCGTGAAGTTGGGACAAAAACTTTTTGGTGAACTATCGGCCGACAATGCCACCATGCTTAGTAACTTGTCTGTGCGCTTGGCTAATGTACGTAATTATGTCAAGGCTTTGGAGTATGCTGATATGGCCCGTTCTATTTATCAACGTATGAATGCTACACATCACTTGGGCTACACGCGCTTGTTAGGTAACATGGCTTCATTTAATGTGCAACTTGATAAATATGAAGCAAGCGCGGCCTTGCTGAATGAAGAATTACCCTTGTTACGTGAACTTGTTGGTGAGTCACACCCCGACTATGTACGTTGTCATAGTGAACTATCGGCTGTTTATAGCCGTATGGGTAATTATGAAAAGGCTGAAGAAGTGGGGCAGTTGGCTCACAATGTGGCTGATTCAACTACACTTGCTGACCCACGTTACGGACAAGCATTGAGCCGCGAAGCAAGCACATTAGCCTTAAGTGGTAATTATAGTCGTGCCATTGAAATGGAACAGCAGGCTTTGCGCGTCTTTACACATCGTTGTGACACATTGCTTATGGGCAACTCTATAGCG
Source organism: uncultured Prevotella sp. (assembly GCA_900546605.1). Lineage (GTDB taxonomy): Bacteria > Bacteroidota > Bacteroidia > Bacteroidales > Bacteroidaceae > Alloprevotella. Next base: position 2,307 of record URDV01000238.1, on the reverse strand, counting down.
CAGCTATCTGGTTACTATGCTGGCTTAAAGCAGTATGCTGAGGCCATCAATCAAGGCCGAAGGGCTGTTGACTTGTTAGAGCGTGTTGATATCAGTCTTTATCGTGCGCAAGCTTACAACACTTTGTCCATTGCGCTCTATTATAACCAAGCCTATGACAGTGCTTATGTGTATGGCAATAAGGCTGTTGATACATACATTGCTTTGCAACAAACCTCATCATCGGTTTATGCCAAAACGTTGGGCAACTTGGCTCTTTATTGCTCGCTCAAGGGCGATATAGATCAAGCTGTGCGTTATGCTGAAGAGGCTTTGCGTACCCTTCAAACAGCCCTGGGCGAGTCGCATCCCGATAATGCATCGCTTTACTACAACGTGGCTTCATTCTATAACCTCAAGGGTAACCAACCTGATGAGGTGGCTAACTATTATCATCGGGCTTTGCAGTTGCAGACAGACATTATACGCAAAAACTTTTCACATCAAACAGCGGTTGAACGCGAAAAGTTTTGGAATACCAAGAACTATCTTTATCGCGTTGCTCCATCATTTGCCTTTATGAACGAGGGGTCGCAGCAGCTATTAATTGATGCTTATAATGCCAAACTCTTCACTACGGGGTTGTTGCTAAATTCTGAAGTAAACTTTCGCAAGCTTTTGTTACAGGTGAATGATTCTGTTATGCTCGAAAAGTATAATCGTCTTGACTTGTTGCGTAAGGAGATTGATGCTTGTTATCAGTTGCCTGTTGCCGAACGTGCTGCCCGATTGAAGGTGGCTGAACCTGAGGCCGAAGCTCTTGAAAAAGAACTGGTAAAGGGATGTAAGGAGTATGGCGACTTTATGAGCAATTTGCATGTTGATTGTGCAACTGTAGCTCAACAATTGGGGGCAGATGATGCGGCGATAGAATTTGTGAGTTTTGAAATGGAGGGGCATGGCACCACTTATGCTGCTCTCATCATGCGTAGAGGATGGGACGCCCCACGCATGAAGATGCTATGTTCTCAGTCAGACCTCGACACATTGCGTTGTGCTAAGGGCTCATTCACTACTGCCTTGCGTTCGCAGCGTTACATCAATTCCATTTACACCGACACATTACTCACTCGCATGGTGTGGCAACCTATATTAAAGGAGTGTGAGGGGGTGCGCAACATTTATTTCTCTCCCTGTGGCATATTTTATCAGTTGGCTATAGAGTATTTACCTTTAAATGATTCTCTTTGTGTGGCCGATAACTACAATTGTTATCGCATTTCATCAACAGCCACCGCGGGTCTGCATCAACCTGCCAGTCACATTACACAAGCAGCGGTGTATGGTGGCATTGATTATGACACAGATCTCAACACGTTGCAAGCCTTACACAATACGCGCGAGTGGGAACATGAAATGGCACAGTCAATAACTGATGTTGATGACAACGATTTAGCACTCGCTCAGCCTGCCGACTCAATGCTTACACGTGCGGGCTTTGCTTACTTGCCAGGAACCAAGGCTGAGTCAGATGCTATAGGTGAAATATTAATGCAGAATGGCATCAATACACTGATGCGTCAAGGTGAAACTGCTACTGAGGAGTCGTTTAAAGCACTTAGTGCTAACCATTTTTCGCTCATTCACATTGCCACTCATGGCTTTTACTTTACTCCCGACGATGTAAGTCATTCGCAAACGGCCCGTGCTATATTGCAAGAGTCGGGTGCTGCTGATCAAAGCATGAACTATGCGGGCTTGCTTCTGTCGGGAGCACAAACAGCATTAAAGACGTCCCACTTCCCTCGCAACATTGAAAATGGCATTTTAACCGCACGTGAAATTTCATTGCTTGACCTTCGCCAACTTGACCTTGTGGTGTTATCAGCTTGCAAAACAGGTGTAGGCGAGGTAAAAGATGATGGTGTGTTTGGATTGCAGCGTGCCTTTAAAAAGGCTGGTGCTAAATCGTTAATTATGAGTTTGTGGAGTGTAAACGATGCAGCTACAGAATATATGATGACGCAATTTTACACCTATTTGGCCGAAGGTGCTACCAAGCAACAAGCCTTCAGACGTGCACAGGCCTCTTTGCGCCAAACACCAGAGTTTAGTGCTCCTACCTGTTGGGCTGCCTTTATAATGCTTGATGCTCAAGATTGATTGCAATATGTATGTATATTATGTGTTATAGTGACAATATGTTAATTATAATGCATAAACATACAATTGCAAGGTGTATACCCGTTGGCAGAAATTCAGGTTAACGGGTTAACAAGTTGACAGGTTAACAAGTAAGTATGCTTTACACCACTTATTATGTTAAAG
>URDV01000237.1 GCA_900546605.1 uncultured Prevotella sp. | reverse complement strand
AAGGGCAAAAGCATTAAGACATCGCACAATCATTGAGCGTGTACATTGCTATGTCAGCCCGTCCTTGCTAAATCCGAAAAATCAATGAGTACTATACTCAAGTGACAGGTGATTTCTTTACCCACACAAATCAATACAGTTCCCCTATTTCTTCATATTCTGAACATACGTATTATACCAATATTACATGTATTGGCACAATTACAATTAAAGCCTTACGCTCCGTGTAGAACGTAAGGCTTTAATAAATTCAATCAATTACTCATCGAGGTGATACCCCCACTGCTTTAATATGTCGCCCCAATTTGACTCTACCAAGTGGCGAGTGCGGTCGGCATACTTGTATTTGTTCTTTTTGTAACCACGCTTTGAACCTACATATTGCGAAATGGCAGTTTTGGCATTGTCCCAACCTGGCAATGAAAGCGCGCGATATATCTTTTCGGTCATGCCATATGCATCGGCTTCAAAGTCTTCAAACTTTACCTCAATAAGGTTGCCCTCAGGAATTAAATGCTTGTCGGCCTCATACTGATCGTGCAACTTGCGATAGGTGGTCAGTATGTTCTGCTCAATGGCTTCGTCGGAAAACTCCTCTAACTTTAAGGGCTGAATGGTGTTGGTAAAGAATGAACGTGTGCTTTCAAACACTGTGTAGGGGTTACGCATCAAGTAAATGAACTTGGCGTTGGGGAACATCTTTACTAACTCCTTTACACGACCTGTGTGGGGAGGATTCTTTGACAAGAATTGCTCACCACCCGTGTTCCAAAGTGATATTTTGATGAGTTTACGGAAGGTTTCCTCCCACACATTCAGTTCATTAGGGGTGATGTCCTTAAATATAAGGTACTTGTCACAATACTCCTGCATGTATTTGGGGAAGAACCAAAAGTTGTAGAAGGTGTAAGGACACATGTTCGAAATGGCAAACTCCTCCTCTTGGGGCAGATCGGGGGCAAGCTCCATGTTGTCAGTGGGACGCTTGTCGGGCATGAGCCAACCCATGGTTTTTTTAAAGAAGGGCTGACCAAACATCATGAGATGCGGAAAGACGGTTTGATAGGTGGTGCAATAACCAAAACGCTTGTCGCACGATAGCACGTTGTGTACAAAGGTGGTGCCTGAACGCCAATGACCTAATATGAACACGGGGTCGTTCTTTAATGGCACGTTTTTGAGCAACTTGTTATAACGATGGTCTTGCAAAGGGGCTAAAACCGAGAGCAAACGGCATACTGCCCTGGTTAAACGGTATTTGCCTTTCCAAGGACCATCCACCTCACGTCCAGCGGTTAGTTCCTTAAAGGTTTTCCAATCGGCTCCTACGAGCGTGTTTATTGGGAGTTTGTTAAATTCTATCAGACCCATGTATGTTGATTTTTTGTGTATATACGTTTTTGGAGGTGCTAAAAAATTCTGTTTTTAACGCGTTAGCGGAATTAGTAAACAAGTTGACAAGTTAACCTGAAATTCCGCCAACGGGTACTTATGACTGCAAAGTTACAAAACTTTTACAAAAGGTGCCCCCTCATAAGGGTGCGGTTGCTTAAAACGGCCATAGCATGGGTACCACTACTATGGTAATAATGAACGATAGGAGGTTGAGTGGTAAGCCCACCTTGATGAAGTCGCCAAAGCGATAGTTGCCCACACCTTGCACTATTAAGTTGGTTTGATAACCTATGGGGGTGCTGAAACTGGCCGAGGCTGCCATGCAGATGGTCACGAAAAAGGGCATAGGACTCACTCCCATGTGCTGCGCTATGCTTAACGATAGGGGGAAGGCTAAGGCCGCTGCAGCATTGTTGGTCATTAGTTCAGTGAATAGGTTGGTGATGATAAAAATGACGGCTAACAACACAACCGGACTGCACTGGTGACTGAGTTCAACAGCCCATGAGGCTACGGCATCGGCCATGCCCGAGTTGAGCATGGCACGACTGATGGCAAAGGCGGAGGCGATGGTGATGAGTATGTCCCACGATATGAACTTGGTGTACTTGCGTGCAGGGAATATGTTGAGCCAAGCCATGATGATGGTGACTACGCTCACAAAGAAGAACATGTCAAGATGCATACGCGGTGCTGCGGCACGCACTGCTGGGAGTTCGCCTATGGTGGCTCCTATAATCATGAGCACAAGCAGCACTACTGAGAGCCAACACTTCCAACGAGGCATTTTAAAGTCCTGCTCCTTGCCATTTGACACCATTAAAAAGAAGGATGAGTCGCCCCAGTTGTGCATAAAGTCTTCATCGGTCAGCAACACTAAGGTGTCGCCTTCATGAAACCGCTCACGGCGCATGTCGTGCACAATGAAGGTTTCGCCGCCTCGCTTTAGCTCTAACACATCGGCACCATATTTGCGCTTAAAGTCGAAGTCGATGATGCGCTTGTTAATGGCTGGGAAACGAGGACCTAACACTACCTCAATGCGGTGTAGGCCACGACCTAACTCTCCTGGCGATGTTATCTCGTCGCTATTGTTGCGCTCAGCGGGTAACAAAAAGGGGGAACAAAGCCATATATAGAGCAAACCTACCAGAGCTATGATAATGCCTACCTTTCCTAACTCGAACATGGTGAAGCCTTGAAAGCCAGCATCTATCACCATGCCATGCACCACCAAGTTGGTGCTGGTGCCTATGAGGGTGCATGTGCCGCCTAATATGGTGGCGTATGATAGCGGAATGAGCAGTTTGGTGGCAGCTACTCCATGCTTTTCGGCCCAACGCTTTATCATGGGAGCAAAGATAACTACCACGGGGGTGTTATTTAAAAAGGAGGATATGAAGGCAATGACGGGTAGCATGCGAGCCTGTACCTTGCGTGTGGTTACACCCCTGCCGTGCGGTAACAAATGGCGCAATAGGGCTTCCAGCAGTCCTGACCTACGCACACCCTCACTCACCAAAAAGAGCATGGCCACCGTTATCATGCCTTTGTTTGAAAAGCCATCGAGCAGTTCACGGGGCGATAATATGCCTACGCACATAAACACCACAGCTCCCGAAAACAAGATGAGACCGGGGCGCATGCGGTCTTTTATAAGGGCCAACACCAGTATGGCTATGACTATGATGACAAATAGGGGTTGCATTGTGTGAATGAGTATATGGGTGATGTAAGTGAATATCAGATGTATGTATATTTTGCTCTATGATTGTGCGATGTCTTAATGCTTTTGCCCTTTCAGGGCGTCATTACATTTCGTCATGTGAACCCAGGGTGTCGCTGCGCTTGCCCTGGGCTATGTGCTCCATTGGGCCTTCAGCCCGCCCTTGCTAAATTCGAAACCCAAGGTGTCGCATCGCTTGCCCTGGGCAATGTACACGACCAATGATTGTGCCATGTCTTAATGCTTTTGCCCTTTCAGGTAGGGTGTTCAAAATCCGCATCAAAATTCGACTCACTTTTTGCGTATTTTGAACCTGAAAATCATTGAAATACAACCAATGTTGTATATGTGATATGAGCCGTTTTCGAACACTTCAAAAAACGGTATCAAAAAGCAAACACTATCTCATTGATTTACAACACATTAAGTGCATTTTTGCTCAATATTTGAGTAAGTTTTCTGAAACCTATTTTGAACACCCTACCTTTCAGGGCGTCATTACATTTCATCATGTGAACCCAGGGTGTCGCTTCGCTTGCCCTGGGCTATGTGCTCCATTGGGCTTTCAGCCCGCCCTTGCTAAATCAGCCCGCCCTTGCTAATTTCGAAACTTGAGGCTAAATAAGATAACTAACTTACTTGTTAACCCGTTAACTTG
>URDV01000236.1 GCA_900546605.1 uncultured Prevotella sp. | reverse complement strand
ACTTATTATGTTAAAGCCAGAATGACAAGAAACTTAAAAAGCTTGGCAAACTTACTTGTTAACCCGTTAACTTGTCAACTTGTTTACTAATTCCGCCAACGCGTTATATAAACTAATTTTAAACACCTACTTATCCCTCCTGTTCAATGAAAGTCAGTGAACATTATGTTCGGCATAACATTCAGAAAAGACATAGACTTTTTAGCGGTACTAAACGTTTAGCGCAAAAAACAAAATTTACTCAGCCTTAAGAATGCATGGCTGTTCAAGCCAAATGTTATTATCGCCACAAATTAGTTTAACCCTACGCAGCAAAGTGCCGTTTAGGTTATATATAGCAATAGTCAGTGGCTTATCAAGATGCAATTTAAGCCATTGCTTACCCATCGATTTTGTGGGGAATAATGCCACTTCAGCATACTGACCCACATTAGCAACATTGGATATTACGGGCTGAAGGTCGCCCACCACATTTTGAAACTTGCTCCAAAATCCTGCTGAACGATAGAGCTCTTCACATGAAGTAGGCACATGCAATGTTACATTTTGTGGTCTACATTGCGCAAACGGATAATTGTCGCCCTCGCTTCCTGTTGGTGGCACCATGGCATGACAATAAATATCAGTAAGATACTGACAGCCACAAAAAGCATTATCGCCCAAAGCCTCAACGCTTGCAGGCAAGGTTACCTGCATGAGCATGGGACAGTTACGGAAACACTCACTACCGATGTAGCGCAATTTACTGGGCAACTGCAGTGTCGACAAATTAGTGCATCCCATAAATAACATGGGGCGTAAGGTGTCAACATCCAACTGCAAGTTCAATGAAGTGACAAAGGGGTTTCCTACAAAAGGCGAAAGACCATCAGTATTGGCAAAGCCACGCACTTTATACTCCATTCCCCCATAGGTAATAGTGGAAGGTATGGTGATGTCTCCTGCATACATCGTGCCACTTGGAATGGCCACTTCGGCATAATTACCATCTCCTTGATAGATGGCAATATATTCTATGCCATTGTACGCAAACTTTTGTGGCAATGGCATAAGGTCGTCTACGAAGTTGGTAAAGCCGCTCCATTTGGCACTATTTTTGAACACATCCGTCAGTCCTTGCTGCACGTGTATGGTCACATTTGTTGGGTTAGGCAATTCGGCGAAAGCGCCATCTGCCACACAATTAGGTGAAGATGAAAGCACGTTTATGTCTTTCAGACTGCGGCAGGCTACAAACAATTTTTCGCCTGTATCTTGAAGACTCACAGGGAGCGTAATATACTTGAGTGCACTACAATTCTCAAATGTTTCACTGCCCAACTGCTTAAGCGAGCGAGGTAGTTTGCAACTTTCTAACCTTTCAAAATCCTTAAAAGCCATGCCGAACACGCCTTGTAACCCCGAAACATTCTCAAGGTTTACTGATTTAAGTGATTGTAGTGTTGAAAGATACTGAACGTCATCATTATTCATTACTCCCGTAACAGTTAGTGACTCTATGGCATCGGCATCCCTCTCTTGTTTATTCAATTCTTCTTGTAACGACCCTGCTTTATCAAGGTGCACGGCACACTCTGACACAAGTTCTGACCTTTTATATCCTTTTGCCTTAATATATAGCGTATCGGTGGTTAGAACCATTGCATTATTATCATATTTTCTGTATTGTTTACCGCTACGCTTCACTTGTACAAGTGTCTTTTCTGCCTCATCGTCAACGATGGCTTTGAAACGATAAGTTGAGCCCAACAATGGTTGGCCATCGTACGTAATATTATTTGCGCTCTTGTCATCAATAGTTGCGTGTTTCAAGTGGCAAACCACTTCAACAATGGGCACCTTGCGGTCATATGCAGCTATTACAACTTCTTTACCCGCATCGGATGTCACGACTTTCCACACACTGGATGTATCCTCGCATGCCACAAGTTGCAAGTAATCGCCCTTAACGGCACTATGAGCGGCAGTAAACGCAAAGTCCACACCTTGCGTTGCACCTCCCCTCATTGTCACTGACTTCTCGGCAAGACTCTCCACACATGAGCCATCAGCATGACACAGATTCCACCTTAATTTTCCTGTCCAATCACGTAGTGCGGTGAACTTTGACAAATGAATATTCACAACATCCTTGGCCACAAGCGAACTAAGTGTAGTGTAATATCCCTCATAGCTACCTTCGCTATTAAGGGTCAGCGGAGCACAATCAATTTCTTTAAGAGGCTTGATGCCTATTACAGCTTGCTGCTTATTGGCAAACTCAAACCGTTTATCGATGTTGGCAAGAGCCGAGACTGCAAAGTAACCATTGCCACTGCCGTTCCAACCAAAATTAAAATGAAAAAGATTATCTCGATACCCATCGAGCACAAAGCCATGCGAGCCACGTCCTTGTGTCGACTCCCCTGTGTAAATCACAGGCTGTTTTGCATCAATTTCCTTACGCATCATTTCATTCCACGTTGCTGCATCGTAGTCACTTGCCGAAACCAAACGAGCAGTAGCTGCGTAACGGAAATAAGTAGACAAAGCTCCTGGCACCAATGTTTGGCGTGCGCCACTACTTTCGGCATCATAATACATCTCTACCGAAATACCCGCATGACGCATAAGCAATGCCACGGCCTTTGCTTGTGCCGATGTATAATTTGAATAGCTCATGGGCATATTGTCCCAATCGTAATGTGTATTAGCGAAATCGGCCACCATCACCGAGTCTTTCCATATATGCGTTTTGCATAAAGCACCATTGTTGGGCCATTGATGGTAACGCATCACAATAGCCATAGCTGTTGCGGCACAACCTGTGGGATAGTTTTTAGGAGTCATTGAGTTAAAAGGTGTCCACTGTCCCCATTCGGCTGTTGGCAATAGTTGCTCTCCCTTATGTAGCGTTTCCGTACGCAATGGGGGAGTGGCTAATGAAGCTGCAGATGATGTTAAAGCTTTATATTGTGCTTTATAGCCTTCAAGTAAATCAACAAGTCCCTCAGGAAGAGCCTTGCCATCTACCCTGCCATCAGTATACCCTAAAATGTTAGGCATACGTTCATCACCCGACACCACGAGCAACTGACCACTATTTTCAGTGATAAACAAATAGCAGCCCTCGTTCATATGTTTGCCCTTTGTTGTCTGTCGCACCAGTCTGCGTCCGTTTTTAATGCTAACTTGTTGCAAACTCTCAGCAGAAGCTTCAAGTCCCTTCGATGCTAAGAATTGTTGTGCGATGCCAGCAGCTTCGTTCACTCCTCGCGACTGGGCTTGCAGCCCAATGGGTGCAAGCAAGAGTATATGTAAGGCAATAAATAAATTCTTTATCATTTTATTCTTTTATAGAAAGCGTTACTAAGAAGTCGTCTCAACTTTTCTGACGAAGATTATATTTAAACTTTTATATCTTCTAAATTCAATCTTAATCTTTCTTTTTGACCGCTTTTTGACATCTCATTGGTCGTGTAGCTCGCTACACTCCCTCTTCAATGCCAAAGATAGTGCAAACCGAATGCAAAAAGCCAAGCTTGCTTGAGATTTTTGCTGAGGTGCAGCCTATCTTATGTAAAAAACGCTTCAAAAATAAAAGCAAATCTTGAACTTCATAAAAGTTTACCCATTGGCGGATTTTTGGGGTGAACGGGCTAACAGGTAGGGTGTTCAAAATCAACAATTTTTTCTGCATGTTTTTTAGCCGATAATGCACGGGCTGAAAGCCCAAAAGCGCCTAGCCCAGGGCAAGCGAAGCGACACCCTGGGTCCCACGTGTTGGAGCAGTCGCGCCCTGAAAGGGCAAAAGC
>URDV01000235.1 GCA_900546605.1 uncultured Prevotella sp. | reverse complement strand
TTGTTAACCTGTCAACTTGTTTACCCGTTAACCTGAAATTCCGCCAACGGGTATTCAAAATTAGCTGATATGAATGGGTGCCGTATTTCGTTCTGATACACAGGTTGAAGAGGAAGCGCAGTGGGCTAAGTGACCGATGAAGCCTATGTTTAGGGGCGAAAGAATACGCCAAGACATATCGACCCAATCTGAACATGATTATATTAACTAATTTTGAATACATACTTAACAATAAGCATACACTCATGATAGATCAAACAACCGACTTTGTTGACGCATTGGAACGTTACGTGCAAGCCGAACTGCGAGCCAGCATGGAACCTGCCGACTATAACAATGAAGCTATTGAGGTGGTTGACGCACGCAACCATTTGTTTCGCAACGTAGGGCGACAAACTACTGACGAGGAGTTAGGCATCTATGCCATTCGCGACCTTTGCCATGTTGATGAGGTTACACTCGAAACGGTGCCTAACCGCATGAAGTTTCGTGCCATTGCACGCAACTATTTTGGATGATACCGCTATTTTTCAAAAAATTTTTTCTAACTTTGACTCATCAAAAGGGGCTGACACTGATTGTGTTAACCCCTTATTTACAATACATTTCCTTTATAACCTCTACTTTTTTTCATTTCATCACCCATGAAATACGCTCTGCACATTACTACGTTACTGCTCGCAGCGGGGGGACTCATGCTCACTACAGCCTGTAATGAGAGTTCCCCCAACTTTCGCATTGGCATTTCGCAGTGCAGCCACGATGATTGGCGACAACAAATGAACCGCGAAATGCAGCGCGAAGCTTCTTTTCATAAAAACATTCAACTTGACATTCGCACAGCCTACGATAACAATGACCGACAAATTCGTCAAATTGATAGTTTGATTGACAAGGGTATTGACCTGTTAGTGGTCAGCCCTAACGAAGAACGCCCCCTTACATCCGCGGTTGAAAAAGCCATAAAGCATGGTATACCTGTGGTGGTGGTTGATCGCAAAATAGCCTCTAACAACTATACTGCTTACGTAGGAGCCGACAATCGTGCCATAGGTAAGGACATTGGCGCTTATGTTATCAAATCACTTGATGGAAATGGACGAGTGGCAGAACTCACGGGGTGCTTAGCCAGCACTGCTGCAAGCGAGCGCCACCAAGGATTTAGACAAGCCCTGCAAAAGGCACCTGGCATTCAAGTGGTGGCACAAGCTGAAGTGGGATGGGAGGGAACTCGCGTAAAACAACAAGTTGATTCACTACTGCAGACTGTGAAGCAACTACCACAAATAGTATTGGCTCCTAATGACCGCACAGGTGTGCGCATTCACCAAGCGCTCTTGCAATTAGGACACCCCGAAATTAAGGTTATCGGGGTGGACGGACTGAACAACAAAGGCGGTGGACTTGACAATGTGGAACAAGGACAGTTGATGGCTACCTTTGTGTACCCCACGGGGGGAGACAAGGTTATTCAAACGGCTTTGCACATTCTGAAACATGAACCTTACCAACGTGAAAACTTGCTGCAATCGGCTGTTATTAATGCTGCTACCGTGCGCATATTTCGTATGCAGAGTGATCAGGTAAAATTTCGCGAGCAACGCATTGATGAGTTGGGTAGCCAAATGGATCGCTTCCTTTCTCGCTATTCTATGCAGAACATGCTTTTGCTGGCTTGCATTGTTATCATTGTGCTCATTGGCATCATGTTGGGCATTGGCATACGCTTTTACTATATCACAATTCGCCGTAATGAAGAATTGGCACAGCAAAAGCATAAGTTAGAGGAACAACGTGACCAGTTGGTGCAAATGGCTAAGGAGGTGGAAGAGAGCACGCAAAGCAAACTCACCTTTTTTACCGAAGTGTCACACGACTTGCGCACACCGCTCACGCTCGTTACCGCACCTGTTGAACAACTGTTGTCGAGTACAGGACTGACTGAGGAACAAAAGAACTTGCTACAAGTGGTACATACCAATGCCAATATTTTACTGCGTTTGGTAGGACAGATGCTTGATTTCCGTAAATATGAAGACGGCCAACTGAAGTTAAACCCTGTATGCCAACAACTTGACACATCGCTTAAACAATGGTGTGAACCCTTTAAGGCTTTGGCTCACAAAAAGTTGATTCGCTACACCATTACCTGTCAGCCCACTGCCGTGCACGATGGATGGATGGGTTGGGTGGATGGCACCAAAATGGAAAGTGTGGTGTATAATCTATTGTCGAATGCCTTTAAGTATACACCCGAAGGCGGCAAGGTGAATGTTACAGCTCGACTTACTGATAATGCCGAACAAGGTCGTTTGTTCACTATTGTGGTGGAGGACACAGGGCAAGGCATTGAACACGATAAGTTGCCACACATATTCGACCGCTTTTACCAAGCTGATGTGAGTCATGATGGTTCGGGCATAGGGCTGGCCACGGTGAAGGCCTTTGTTGAGTTGCATGGGGGTACAGTACGTGCCGATAGCACTCCTGGCACGGGCACAAGGTTCATTGTGAGTGTGCCATGTGATGAACGCTTTACTTTAGAGCAGCAACCGCATGAGGCTGCACCCACCATTGGCTCGGCCGAGGCTATGAACAAAATGCAAACGGAGCTGCAACGCCCCGAACCATTGCCTATGCCTACTAATAACAAGGCTAACAAAACGGATGCTGACCGCCCCACAGTGTTGGTGATTGACGATAATGAAGATATTCGCTCTTACATAAAGTTGCTCTTAGGCAACGACTATATGGTGCTTGAGGCGGCTGATGGACAAGAGGGACTGACCAAAGCACGCCAAAGCATACCCGATGCTGTGGTGTGTGATGTGATGATGCCTGTTATGAATGGTTGGGAGTGTTGCCGCCGACTGAAGGATGAATGGCAAACTTCACACATACCCGTTATGATGCTTACGGCTTGTACACTCAACGACCAACGTATGGTGAGCTTTGATTGTGGAGCCGATGCTTACATTGATAAGCCTTTCAGTCCTGAAGTGTTCCGTGTGCGTTTGCGCAACCTCATTGCCAATCGTCGCCGACTGCAGTTGGCCTTTGGCGACCGCACAAGCATAGCCAAGGCTGACGTGAGTGACATTGACAAGTCGTTTGCTGAACGCTTTAGCACTATGGTGGAACAAAACATAAAGAATCCTGACTTTACCGTTGAGGACATGGCTACTAAAATGGGCATTGGTCGCACACAACTTTACCGCAAAATGAAGTCGCTCACAGGCCTATCACCCATTGAGTTGCTACGTGTGGCACGACTGAAGAAGGCGGCTGAACTATTACATCGCACAGACATGTCGGTGTCGCAGGTTACTTACGAAACAGGGTTTTCATCGCCCAGTTATTTCACTAAGTGCTTTAAAGAATATTTTGGTGTGAACCCTAAAGAGTATTAATAGCTGTCCTTTCATTTTTTTACAAATGGTCTATACAGATTGTTCTTTGAATCATATGGAATAAGATAATGATGAGGATATGCTTCCATCTCTTGCCCCCGTAGACATCAAACTATGAACACGCAGCGGTGAAATCCAATGATGGCACCGCTGCCTCTCTCTTCGCTACGTCTTCTACAAAGACACGCTAAGAATGAAGCTGCTAAATAGCAATGAAATCCGACAGTTGAGAGATGTGTGCGTGTTTGAAATAAATGGGATGGAGGTACTTATGTGATTTAATTTGTAATTTGCTTTTTTCAAAAATACTCAAGTGCCTTTGAGTACTATACTCATGTGCCATCGAGTACTATACTCATGTGCCATCGAGTACTATACTCAAGTGCCATCGAGTACTATACTCAAGTGCCATCGAGTACTATACTCAAGTGCC
>URDV01000234.1 GCA_900546605.1 uncultured Prevotella sp. | reverse complement strand
GTGACACTTTAATTGTTTGCATTAGCTTTTTCTATACTCCTTTAGGCACAAATTCGTTTAATAACAAGTGTAGGAGTAAGTACTATTTACAATACCACTTATTGAACATTGGTTTTCATAGTTATATTTTTTCAGCGATAGGAGCATTACACGGCATTAGTCGTATGCTACTATCGCTGTTTTTATTAATAGGTTAACTTTACTTTTATATTAAGCACTTACTTCTGCAGTTTAAGGCAAGCCCAACCATCTAACACATGTTCGTCAACCAACTTTAGTCCTTGCTTTTCGGCTTCAGCCACAAGTTGCGGAATGTCTGTGTCATAAAAACCACTCATATAGATATAGGCACCTTGTTTCATGCGTGGCACATAGTATTTTAAGTCGTTCAGCAATATCCCCAAGTTGATGTTAGCTATTACCAAATCAAAAGGTCCTTTGCTCGCCAACGATGAAGCGTCGCCTAATTCTACATCAATGCCATCAAGGTGATTGAGAGCTATGTTTTCACGCGAGTTCTTCACACACCACTCATCAACATCAATGCCTACACAATGCTTGGCACCACGCATGCGAGCCAAAATAGCCAATATGCTTGTACCACAACCCATATCGAGCACTTCGAGTCCGTTTATATCATCGTTAAGCAGGCGACTTATCATTTGCGAAGTTGTGGCATGGTGTCCCGTGCCAAACGACATTTGCGGATTAATTGTTATGCTATATTCGGCCTTGGGCACATCAGTGTGAAAAGTACTGGCTATAACACAACGCCCATCAACTACCAAGGGTTTGAAGTAATTTTTCTCCCACTCCTCATTCCAGTCTTTATCCTCAGCCTCTTGCATTTCATAAGTGATTTCAACATCAGGCAGCGGAAAAGCAGCCAAAGTGTCGTCAAGCGCCTGCTGACTAAACAATGCCTTTTGTATGTAGCACTGAAAATGATCTTCGCTCAACTTTTGCTCAAACGTAGGATTTTCAGGATTTGCACAATGAGCCAATGCAGGACGATCAAGTTCATCAGTATGAACAAAACTATCAAACCCTATTTCGGCCAACACTGCTGATAACACATCTTGCACAGCCTCAGTTGCAGGACGTGTAGTAAAGGTAAATTCTAAATATTGCATTTTGTATTGTTCTTTTTTTTATAACAAATAGGTGTTCAAAATTATTTTTACATGGAAAGAACCTTATCGTGGGTAAAAATAATTTTGAACACCTATTTAATCATTATTATTTACGAGCCTAAAACAATAAATACTTACTTTTCAGGAACGCGTTCAAGAATGGTTTTTACAAATGTCCAATACTTGTCAACGCTTGGAATGTAGCAACGCTCGTTAGGTGTGTGAGGCGAACGTAGAGTAGGACCAAAGCTTACCAAATCCATATTAGGACGCAATGCTCCAATCACGCCACACTCCAAACCAGCATGAACCACCGTTACATTGTTCTCTTCGTTAAAGAGTTCGCGATAGATATTCTTCATTACCTCAACAATTTCGCTATGCGGGTTAGGTTGCCATGCTGGATAATCGCCATCAGTTTCCACCTTCATGCCTGCCATTGAGAAAGCACTTTCAAGGGTTTCAACACAGCATTCGCGCATTGAGTCACGTGATGAACGAATAAGAATGAGGAACTTTGCCTTACCTTCACCTATCTCGACAATGGCCAAGTTTGATGAAGTTTCTACAATCGCCTTGTCATAAGGAATCATGCGGTAAACACCATTGTGTACAGCACAAAGCGCGTCAACCAAGTTGTCTTGAATTTCTTGTGGCACAATTTCAGCGGGCAATGCAACATCTTCCACATCAAGTTCAAGTGTTGTTTCAATAGGGTCATATTCATCCTTAAATGTTTGACGCCACTCAGCTACCACTTCTTTGAATGCCTCCACATTCTCCTTAGGCAAAGTGAGAACCACCTCAGCTGAACTGGGTATAGCATTACGCATGTTGCCTCCCTTCCACTCAGCCAAGCAAGCCTCAAAGTTAGCTATGGCATCTTGCACCAAACGAGCCATTGCTTTATTGGCATTGCAGCGACCTTCATTAATTTCAAGACCTGAATGTCCACCAAATAGTTTGTGCAATGTAACCTTAACTGCAGCATCTGTTGCGTCAACGGGTTGAGCTTTATACTCAAGTGTTGCAGTCATGTTCACACCACCAGCAGAGCCTATAATCATCTCGCCCTCAGTTTCATCATCCAGGTTGAGCAATATATCGCCCTGAATTACGTCTGCCTTCATGTGGTTTACACCATACATGGTCGTTTCTTCATCAGCTGTTATGAATCCTTCAACAGGGCCATGCTTTAAGGTGTCATCCTCCATTACAGCCATAATTGTAGCTACAGCCATACCATCATCTGAGCCAAGGGTTGTGCCTTTTGCTTTTACCCAATCGCCATCAATGTAGGTTTCAATGGGGTCAGTTTCAAAGTTATGAGTTGAGTCTTTGGCCTTTTGTGGCACCATGTCCATATGACCTTGCAAGGTTACCATTTTGCGGTTTTCCATGCCAGCCGATGCTGGTTTACGCATAATAATGTTTCCTGCTTCGTCTTTAAAAGCCTCTACTCCTTTACTGGCAGCCCAATCGAGCAAGAACTTTTGCACCTTTTCAAGGTGTCCTGAAGGACGGGGTACTTGTGTCAGTAAATCAAAGTTTCTCCAAATGGCCTGCGGTTGCAGGTTTGCAATTTCACTCATGATATAATGTTATTTAAAAGTTATTCAATGAAAGGGTTTGCGATGATTCACCCGTGCCCAGCCAAAAGCGCCCAATAGCACCACCAATGCGGTTTGAATGGTGTGTACCACTAATGCAAACATAATAGCTTGCGATTCGGCTATGCCATATAGCACTAACATCGTTTTAACGGCAAAATGCCAAGGACCTGCCCCATTAGGTGTAGGAACCAAAACAGCAAAAGTCCCTACGCAAAATATAAGAAAAGCAGCCCCTACCGATAGCGACGAGGTGAAATCAAAACAAAAGAAAGCTATGTAGAAGTGTAAAAAGTAACCCACCCATATGAGCACGCTATAGAATAAATAAAGGGGCAGGTTACGCACCTTACGTAGTGAGAGTATGCCCTCCCACATGTCATATAGCATGTCACGGCCTTTTTTGAAAAAGGCAAAACGCTTTACCACTACTACTGCGGCTATAACTGCAGCCACCAAACATATGAGGGTCACTAAATAGCCTGTACCTGTAAACCGATGTAGTATGTCGCCAAAACTGGTGCCCGTTTCTTTTAAAAACTTCAAGAACATAGGCAATTGCAACAAAAAGGCTATGCCCGTAAAAAGAAGCATGAGCAACGAATCGACCAGACGCTCTGTTACTACCGTTCCTAACGATTTGGTAAAGGATATGCCATCACACTTCTTTAATGTGCCACACCGAGTTACCTCACCTATTCGTGGTATGACTAAACTGGCTGCATACGACATAAATATAGAATCGGTGCAGGTGGCACGACGTGCATGTTCACCCAGTGGGTCAAGTGCCATCTTCCATCGCCAAGCACGAGCCATTTGGGGCAATATGCCAAAGGCTAATGACAGGAGCATCCACCACCAATTCATGTCATGCATTACACAACGACTGAAATCATCCCAATTGGTGCCGCGATACATCCACCATAATATGCCTATGCCAAGCACAAAGGGGAGCATTATTTGTAATGTAGTTTTTATCAAATGCTTCATGCGTTATTGTTTGTCATACTTTTGGGAGCTGTTTTCGTAATATTATATTACCTTTGCAACAAGGTAGGCGGCACCTCGGCAATGAAAATAAAAACAAGTTTTCTTTTCATTGCGCTCGGTTTGCACTACCTTTAAA
>URDV01000233.1 GCA_900546605.1 uncultured Prevotella sp. | reverse complement strand
CGTATTTGCGAAATGAGGTGTTCAATCGTTTGTTTTCACAAGCCGAGATAGCCCGTTTTGATAAAACAGAACTAAAGGCATACGAGGACAGTTTGAAAGCTTATCGTGACATCAAAAACTCATTGGACACGGCAAAAGAAGAAGGACGTGCGGAAGGACGTGCGGAAGGGCTTGCGGAAGGACGTGCGGAAGGGCTTGCAGAAGGACGTGCGGAAGGACATGCGGAAGGAGCTTCAGAAAAAGCCTTAGCCGTAGCTCGCGAGTTGCTTGCCATGAACATGTCAATAGACAATATCAAGAAGGTTACTGGGTTAACGGATGATGAAATCCATAACTTATCAAATACATCTTTGTGATAAATTGGTGCATGCCAACTAAGTGTTCAGAATTATTTTTGCAAGTCCAGGAGAACTCCATGAGCGTTTTATCTGCTTGTGTTGACCATTAAAAAAATCAAATCTGAATTTTTATAGCATTAGCACTCTCTCCGTAGATATAGAAAAGAAACTTAAGGGCTGGATTCCAAGCGAGGAATCCAGCCCTTATTTTATACCAGTCGAAAACGTTTACCATACAGCAATCGTGTTCAAGCAATGTTTGAACACCTATTTTTGTACTTATTTATAGAATTCATCAGTGGTAAAATTCATTTCAACTTACTCATTAACGTAAGGTAAAGTGGCATAGTCGTGACTATAACGTAACATTTGGTGGTCATAGCTTTCGGTATAGTCAAGCGTAACGTTGGTTATATTGCCACTTGCATCGCGTTCGGCCTTGTAAACGGGGTTGATAAAGCCCTTATAAGGCAAAAGATGCAGTTGTTCGTAACGCGCCAACACCTCCTTGTGAAGTGTAGGGTCAACCTTTACACCATAGGTTTCAACTAATTGACGGGCACCTTCATAATCACCCTCACTTTTGATGCGCTGAATTTCAGCAAGCAATTTGCCAAACAAGGTGCGTAATGCTGCATAGTCGTTTATCTTGACATATGTTTTACCATGTTTTTTGACCAATTCAACCACCTTGTTAGCTTTGCCCTGCTCATAAGCCCAATGGGCTATCAATGCACGGTTGCGCATGTGAGCCTCCTCTATGTTGTTACCAGGCTTGATACGCACAAGTTGCGTCATTAGTCCGTTCATCATATAGGTGTAGTACTGACTTTTGTAAGCCTCAAGGTTAGGGGTGAGTCCCAAGTCGACTAACTTTTGATCGGCCACATAGTATAGTCCAAACAAGTCAGCGCGAGCTTCCTCAATGGTGGAACCATAAGCCTTGAGTGAGTCGGTGTCGGTGCCAGGAAGCAACTTACCACTACCATGACCTAAGCATTCGTGCAAGTCAGTGTGCAAATCATCGCAAGCATCACCATATTGGTTAATGAGTGTACGTGTTGCTTCGTCTATTACAAACTCCTTGTCCATGCCGCTACCATGTGCGGCCTTGTTATAAGCATCGGTCAAATTGCCTATGGTTACACTTTTTGAACCAAATTCGCGTCGAACCCAGTCGCTATTAGGCAAATTGATACCTATAGCGGTTGAGGGATATAAGTCACCACCCAATATGGCTGCTGTAATGACCTTAGCCGAAATACCTTTTACCTTTTCCTTTTTAAACGCTGGGGCTACGGGTGAGTTGTCTTCAAACCATTGTGCATTGGCCGATAACTTTTCAGTACGCTCGGTTGCAGCTAAGTCTTTAAAGTTAACAATAGCCTCCCACGAAGCCTTCATGCCTAAGGGGTCACCATACGACTCGGTAAAGTAGTTGGTAAAGTCAACCAAACTCTTTGTATCCTTTAGCCAATGAATAGAGTAGTCATCAAATGTACGAAGGTCGCCCGTGCGATAGGTTTCAACCAATAGGTCAATTACCTTTTGCTGCTCGGGGGTGTCGGCATAAGGGCGTGCCTTAAGCAAGTTATCAACAATGCGCTCAATGGCTTGCGTGTACATGCCCCCCACGCGCCACACACGTTCAGTTAGTAATCCATACTCATTGCGTTCAAGTCGGCTATTCATGCCCATCATTATGGGACGAGGGTCGGCAGTTGGCTTGCGCTGTGCATAGAATTCTTCAGCCTCGGCCTGTGTTATGCCTGGTGCGTAATAGTTACAAGCAGAAGTTTGCACCAAGTCGTCACCATCCTTTTGATTAACGCGCATAGGCATAACAGTGGGGTCAAATATAACGGGGAATATTTCATCACATAGTTGGTCAACACTTTGTCCCGTGGCTAAAGGCAATTCGGCTGTGGGCACTTGCTTGAGTGCAGCACGCAGGTCATCGGCTTTAAATGAAGGTTGAAACTTTTCGCAACCATAATGGTGATGTATGCCTGATGAGAACCACACACGCTTAAGGTAGGTGGACAAAGCTGCATAAAACTTGTCGTGCTTGTTGCCCGTGTAGTGTGTGTAAACAGCCTCGAGCATGCGACGTATGCGCAAATTGTAACGACCATTTTGATCGAACAATATATCGCGTCCTTGCAAGGCCGCCTCTTGCAAATAGTAAATGAATGTTTTCTCCTTGAGTGTAAGTTTGTCAAACCCTTCAACTTTATATCGAAGCATTTGAATATCGGCAAACTTTTCGTCCGTATACTGAAAGTTGTCGGCCTTTTGCGCTTGTGCGCCTAAGGTTGCCGCTGATGCAAGTATCATAGATAAAATAGCTTTTTTCATGTTAAGAACGTGAACATCGTGAACATTAAGTAAGTGGCTCAAAAATCTACTTCAACCAGTTTTTGGCTTCGTCGTAGGTAATGAGTACGTTAATGGTGCCAGCAGCGTAGCAGTTTTTTACGTAAGGCGGATAGGTAAACACAATGCCGCACTCAGTTAATGCAGGACGTGGATACCACTTGCCATTAAATAATTGCATTTGTCCCGAACGCACCATGTAGTCGTTTGCATCAGGAGCAGGCAACACCTCGGCTACTGAGGGCCAAGTGTCTTCATCGTGAGCAGCTTGTGGGCCGTTTTTGAGTTTTTCGCCCACTAACTTAAACACCTCTGGCAATGCCTCTTCTTTAAACAAGTCAGTGAGTCCCATCAACGAATCAGCCTTTTCGTTCAGCGTAAAGTAGTAGTGATAGAGCATGCCATGCGCACCGCCTGTGTAGGTTTCGTCTTCAATACTATAGGTTACACAACTTTTGTCTTTAAATTGCCAAACGGGGGTAATGGTGGTACGGAATGAATAGCTCATGGGATGAAACTCCTTACCCATTTGCTTTTCGAGTTCTGATTGATCATCCATGTAGCCTGTCTTCAAAGCTTTCCATTTGTTTTCAATCATTTTGTCAAGCTCATCATCCTTCCACTTTTCAGCATCTTTAGGGTCAAGCATAGCTGCAAAAATGTGGCTCACCATGGTGTTATACCCACTACCTTTTTTTACACCTGTGCTGTTTTCGCCATCAGGGGTAAATAGTGTTGCACTAAAGGTGATGTTATCATCAAAATTTTTGTGATATTGCAAACTATAATCTGCACTTTTGGTGTCATAAGCCGTGAGTAAATCGTCATCATAAGTGCAAAAGTCCTCTGGGTCATTATTGACCGAATCATTATTGATGGAGTCTACAGCCGTATCATCACCATCAACACCCGCCCAATCATCATCCTCACTATAATCAGCCTCAACAGTGTCGGCTACGAGTGTATCAGGTTCATCGGTTGTGTATGCTTCGCTCTTGTTGCCTTGAACGGGGAGCGAGAGTGCCAAGCACAATGCTGCTGGCACAAGGTAAGTCATTTTATTCATATCAGTTTTTCTTATTTACGTATATTGAATGCTCTTTCTATGCGTTGGCGGAATTAGTGAACAAGTTGACAAGTTAACGGGTTAACAGGTAAGTTTGTC
>URDV01000232.1 GCA_900546605.1 uncultured Prevotella sp. | reverse complement strand
AGTATAGTAAACTGTGTAGAACGTTGCTCATGCTGTTCACTCACCCAAGTGGATGTGTGTGCATTTGCTGCGTCATGCTCTTTATGAGTTGCAATAGGTGCTGATGACTGAGCTGTTGAAACTGCGCCCGCATTTTGAGTTGTGGGCATATCATTGGATGATGTATTTATATTCTGCACTTCATCTGCCATTTCGTCATCAGCATGAAGCGTTGTTAGGTCATTAGGCATTGCTGACTGCACATCAGCATCTTCACGCCCCACATCCAGTTTAGTGGTGCTGCTTAACATAGCACCCTCTGTTTGTTTATCGTCTATGTTCATCGTCCATTCTATTTTTCTGCTACAAAGATAGTGCAAGGCGAATGCAACAAGTCAAGCTTGCTTGAACTTATTGCTGAGCCGTAGCCTATCTTATATAAAGATAGTGCAAGGCTAATGCAATAAGTCAAGTTTGCTTGAACTTATTGCTGAGCCGCAGCCTATCTTATAAAGAAGCGTTTACTAAAAGAGTTTTATTTTTACGCTTGCTGCTCTCTGTCAGCAGGCACTTGCATTACAAACTCACCAAGTCCACTATTGTCGCCCTCCTTTTTGTCGCATTTCACAAAGGGAGTAAGAAAATGGAATATCCAACACTTCACTTTCTTCCATGTGCCCCAATGTTTCCACACCTCAGGGGTGAGCAAAAAACAGCGTGCGTCACGATCAGTATAAAATATTTGTTGCAACTGCTGCGTGGTGTAACGATCGGCCACTAACAGGTTACATTCATAGTCGAATGATAAACTGCGACTATTCAGGTTGGCCGAACCCACAAATGAGTATAGACTATCTACCATCATAATTTTACTATGGTGGAAACCTCCGGTGAAAAAATACATCTTCACACCAGCCTTCATCAATCGATGTGCATTATACTCCACCACACGTGGGGTTATGGGTATGTCACTCTTGGCCGACACCATTACTTGCACATCAACGCCTCTACGCACTGCATTTTTTAAAGCTCGCTTTATATGACGACAAAGGGTAAAATAGGGATTTATTATCAGCACTTGATGCTCGGCATGGTTTATGGCATGTACAAAGGTGTCGTGAATAATACGTGGACTTTTGTACGGATCACGATTGACCACTCCTACCACCTTTTGACTTGCAGTAGGGGTTGTGTCTTGCTTTAATTGTCCAAAATCGTTACGTGCATCGCGTTCACCTGGGTAATAGGCTGGGCCTTGAATGTTTTGGTGCGTTACTTGATTCCAAAAGTCAATGAATACCTTTTGCAACTCACCCACAGCATCACCTTCGACACGTGTATGCACATCACGCCACTCACCAAACTCGGGCTTGCCCGTTATGTAATAGTCGGCCACATTCATGCCTCCAGTGTAAGCCACCTCACCATCAATCACTACAATTTTTCGGTGGTCACGATGGAGTACATGGTTTATCCAAGGAAAACGCAAAGGGTCAAATTCATAAATTTCAACTCCGCGTGCACGCAGGCTATCAAGATGTCGAGCACGCAACGGACGATTGTTTGAACTATTACCAAAGCCATCAAACAAAGCACGCACCTTTACGCCTTCAGCTGCTTTACGCACTAATATCGAAAACAGCTCTTTAGATATAGAATCATTGCGAAAGTTGAAATACTCTAAATGTATGCTCTGCTTTGCTGCACGTAGAGCGGGGAGAAGATCGGCGAACTTCTCCTTTCCTGTCTTAAACACCACGACCCGATTATTGTCAGTAAACTTTACACCAAACTCTGTTTGCAAATAGTTTACAATGTCTAGATCGCTATGCTTTGTCGACTTGCAATGCTGTGCCAACGCGGGCAAATAGATAAATGGACTCAATAGTATGAAAAGCAATAGGCAGATGCGCTGCCACTTGAGTAACAACGCACCTGCATTTTTACTATGTTTGTTAAACATCTATACCTATTATATCATCGTGCTGAACGAATCAACTACACCGAGCAAATGATTTTCAGTGTCAACTACTAGCACTGAGTGTATTTTATATTGATGCAGAATTTTTTCAATTTCAGTTATTTTTGTTTCGGGTGCTACCGATTTAGGTGTGCGTGTCATAATGTCGGACACAGTGAGCGAGAAGAAACTATCTTGTGAATTCTCCATGGCTCTACGTATGTCGCCATCTGTTATAATGCCTGCAACCTTATCGTTTTCTGTTGCCACACACAATCCCAATCGTCCATTGCTCATGTGTATTACAGCCTCGCCCAACTTCATGGTTGGCGATATAACAGGCAATTCTTCTGTACGCATCACATCGTGTGCCTTAGTTAGCAAGCGCTTGCCAAGCGTTCCACCTGGGTGGTATTGTGCAAAGTCGGATGCCTTAAAGTTACGGGCCTCCATCAAGGCACATGCCAAAGCATCGCCCAAAGCTAAAGTGGCTGTAGTTGATGAAGTTGGAGCCAAGCCTAACGGACAAGCTTCATGACTTACTGCTGCATTTAAATGTGCTGTGGCATATTGGGCCAACAAAGAGTGGGGATTACCACTCATACCTATTATAGGTATGTGGTTTTCGAGCAAATATGGCAAAAAACGTAATAACTCATCAGTCTGTCCTGAATTAGATATGGCAAGTACCACATCATCATGTTGAATAACCCCTAAATCGCCATGAAAAACATCAAGCGGATTAATGAAAAAACTGGGTGTGCCTGTTGAAGAGAGTGTTGCTGCTATTTTTGCTCCGATGTGCCCACTTTTTCCCACACCCGTCACTATTAGTTTTCCTTTACATTTTAGTATCAGTTCAACCGTCTTATCAAAGTCGCCATCAATGTTGGGTATGAGTTCAAGCAAAGCCTGTGCCTCATCTTCTATACACTTAATAGCGGTATCTGTCCATTTGCTCATATAGGTTTACATATATATTTATGTTAAAACTAAACGTGGTATTCACGTTTCATTCACTCTGCTGCCAACTTGCGTACCAAGGGTTCTAAACTATCAAGAGGTAGCATATTAGGGCCATCACTCAAAGCATGATCGGGATCAGGATGGGTTTCAAAAAAATATCCTTGTGCACCAAAAGCCTTGGCTGCCATTGCCATTTGTGGCACAAACTGACGGTCACCACCCGTTTTACCACCTGCTCCACCTGGACGCTGCACCGAATGAGTACAATCCATTATCACACGGTCAGCATATTGCTGCATGATGGGCAAATTGCGAAAGTCTACAACTAGGTTATTATAACCAAACATACTACCACGCTCTGTTAGCCACACCTCATGTGCTCCAGCCTCACGACATTTTTCAACGGGGTAGCGCATATCATCGCCCGATAGGAACTGAGCTTTCTTAATGTTTACCACACAGCCTGTACGCGCAGCCTCTACTAACAAGTCGGTCTGTCGACACAAAAAAGCGGGTATTTGCAACACATCCACCACTTGGCCTGCAGCTACTGCTTGATAGCTTTCATGAATGTCAGTTAGTAATGGTAAGCCATACTTTTGCTTCACATCGGCAAGCATCTGCAATCCGCGCTCAAGCCCTGGGCCACGAAATGAATGTATTGAGGTGCGATTAGCTTTATCGAACGAGGCTTTGAAATAAAACTTCAACCCTGTTGATTTTTGTATTTCGACAATGCGAGCAGCCACTGTGTCAAGCAATTCTGCCGATTCTATAACACAAGGCCCTGCAATAAAAATTGGAGTCATATACATTTATTTATATTTTCTGCAAAGATAGTGCAAACCGAATGCAATACAAAATAAAAGGCTAAAAGACTTTTATTTTTATTGCTGAGGTGAAGCCTATCTTCGCGAAGCAAAGTAGTAGAAAGCTATTTACACGCGTTGGCGGAATTAGTAAACAAGTTGACAAGTTAACGGGTTAACAGGTAAGTTTGCCAAG
>URDV01000231.1 GCA_900546605.1 uncultured Prevotella sp. | reverse complement strand
TCTTCCGATCTGCGTTATTAAGATTAAGCAGAGAGCATGTTGACTTTATGATGACTCACAGTAGTCATTTTAAATGTTCAATAACCACTTCGTCTGCAGGTAACCATTTTACAGAGTTAAACTCTTCACGCTTTAACCAACGTGCCGATTCGTGCTCAAGTAATGTGAGATGTCCACACTGCACATGACACAGAAAACAATGCATGGTTAGGTGAAATTTTGGATAATCATAGTCTACGGTTGTAATCAGTTTATCAATTGCAATCTCCGTAGCCAGTTCCTCGCGTATTTCTCTTTGCAGAGCCTCTTCAGCAGTTTCTCCTACTTCTATTTTTCCGCCAGGAAACTCCCACCAATCCTTCCACTCACCATAACCTCGCTGAGTAGCAAAAAATTTGTCACCATCGCAAATAATGGCTGCTACAACTTCTATTTTTTTCAATTTCCTTTTTTTTAGAGTGTTCTATAATCATCCAATAGCTTTATACTGACTTGCAAAAGCGTAAGTTGCTTCCGACATGGGCGTATTCAAGTGCCACACAATCTGCATAGGTTTCGAGCCTTCAATGCTATTCATTGTAACCTGTCCAAGATATGTAAACCCCATTCTACATCCAAAGTCAGGATGCTCCACTTGTTGTCGTACGAACAAAAGCATATTGTTCTCACCATTTCTGTATGCTTCAGCCTCGCGACTACCTTCGCTCACTCTATTCTGCGTCTCCCAATGAAAGAATTCCCTATTCTGAGCATAATCTTTATAGGCAGTCATTGAGCCTTCTTCGCGCTTTTTAATGATGTCCACATACATGGCTTCGAGCTTAATATCCTTTAAACGCTCCACACCTTCACGCGAAGGCGACTTACGTGCAAGCGTAGAAAGTCCGAGTGCGGCTTGTATCTGCGCTTTAGTGTAGACCCCATGCAAACGCAATGGATTCCAATTCTTATAAACAGAATTGTCTTCCTTTTCGGGCGCCACACATTTGTCTTTTAAATATTCCACTACCTCCTTAAACTCTTGAACAAACAAGACATCTGAAGCTAAATCGTTAAACATTTGAGCGATGCTTGTGTAGCTTCCCGCGTTATCATACAAATCGTAGTAGAGCATCACAGCATAACGTTGTTCCAATTCAGTAAACTTTGTCGTGTCGCATTTAAAGCCACTATCGGCAAAGCGTAACAACTGTTTGAAGTAAGAAAACGAATCGGTTGCAAGCCACTTCTTTTTGACAGCATATTTTATTTGCGCAGCATGTACCGACATATCCTTACGTACACCAGCTAATTGGCATAGTTCACCCCACGTCATGCTTCCATACACTTTATGAAAAGGTACATGACTATAAGTCAAAAATCCCTTTAGTGAGAAGGCATCTTTAGCCAGTTTGTAATAGGCAGCTATTTCCTTTATAATTCTGCCCTTGTTCAGACTACGCAAATAGCCCTCAATGTTTGCAATGATTTCCTCCTTGGCTTTTTCCTCCAAAATAATTTTGCAGCCAAAAGGAGCATTAGCAAAACCACCTTCAATCTCATCTTTTATGTTTTGCGAATGCCTACCTATCAAAGCTTCAAAGCGTTCTTTATAGCTAAACTCAGCACGCGAATGTCCTACAAAGTCAAGCACAGTTAGGTGATCTTTATCCTTATGCAGACGCAAGCCTCTACCAAACTGTTGCAAAAACACGGTGGCACTCTCAGTAGGACGTAAAAAAAGTATGGTGTCTATCTCTGGAATATCCACACCCTCGTTAAAAAGGTCTACAACAAAAAGATAGTTGATAGTCCCTGCTTGAAGTCTCTTTTTCACGATGTTACGATGTCGGTCATCGTCATCACTCGTCAACACGTCTGTCTTCAGCCCAGCTAAAGTGAACTTTGCATTCATAAACTTTGCGTGATTCTTGTCTACACAGAAACAGAGTGCACGCACCTTATGCAGTTGGTTATTACCTATGTACTCCTGCATTTTTCTGAGTATAAGTCCTGTGCGGTAGTCATTTTGGGTATAAATGCGCGATAATTCGGCAATGTCATAGCCATGTCCACTCCACTTTACTTCCGAGAGGTTCACATTGTCGGGGATACCATAATAATAGAACGGAGCAAGTAGCCCTGCATTTAACGCAGCGGGCAAACGTATTTCAGCCGAAATATGTCCATCAAAAAAAACAGTAATGTCCTCTTGCTCGTTTGTACGTTCAGGAGTAGCAGTTAAACCAAGCAGAATTTGTGGTTTGAAGCAAGTCATCAACTTTACATATGTAGGTGCTACAATGTGATGAACCTCGTCCACCACCATATAGTCGTAATAGTCAGCCCTGAGTTGTAAGGTGTCTACACGATTGCGCAATGTATCTTTGCTTGCAAAAACATGTTGGTAGTTGCTTGGCTCATTGTTACCATCCCAGATGCTACCAAAGTTAGGATCGTCGAGCACAATGCGGAAAGTCTGCATGGCTTGATGTAAAATTTCTTGACGATGAGCAATAAACAAAAAGTGACAATCGGGGTGTGCCTCACGATATCGTTTAAAGTCAAACGCAGCAATTACAGTTTTCCCCGTACCCGTAGCAGCTACCACAAGGTTGCGAAAATGTCCATGCACATTGCGCTCCACATCAAGCTTCTCTAATATTTCTTGCTGATAATCCTTTGCACGCATCAAATCGAGAGCCGAAAAATCAAGCAATGGCGTCTCCCAATCAATGCCTAATGCCTTCTTCAGTCGCTCATCGCTCACACCAGGCACAAAACACTCAAACGTGTCATCGCACCAATAACTCTCAAATGAATTACGCACATTCTCAATCACCTGTGGTAATTCAAATTGCGTAGCCTTAAAGTTCCATTCCTTACCATCTTTCAGCGCAAAGCTCGACAGATTGCTCGAACCAATATAGGCAGTATGAAATCCCGAGTTGCGAATGAATATGTAGGATTTTGCATGTAGACGATCTTGCGTACCATCATACGAAATTTTTATCTCCGTGTTGGGTAAGGTCGCCAATCGGGCAATAGCATCATAGTCGGTAGCTCCCGTGTAAGTCGTAGTGATGATACGCAAACATTTACCCTCGCTCGTAAATTTCTTCAAACTATTCCAAAGCAAATTCAAGCCACTTGTTTTGATAAACGACACTACCCAACAAATCTCATCCGCACAGAGTATTTCCTTATTTAGTTCACTCTCCATGTCGGCAGGACCTCTACCTCCAAAAAACAATGCACTACGACTTAACGAAGTGACAGGTGTTATGGCTCTTAGATGTTTCTCTATGTCGGGATACTCGCAGTTAGTACGGTCAATAACCGCTGTCAAAATACTCTTCTGTGCATCAACCAAGTCGAGCTCCGTATCGTCTACATTAAACTCCTTACCTAAAGTCCTAATTACCAAATTTACAAATTCAATATATTTGTCAACATCCTGATCCTCGGGCGTACCTATAAATGCAACCTCTATGAGATGTTGCAAATACTTACTCAGAATATGCACAGCATCGTCCTTCGATATGAGCTTTTTACCAATGTAGAAACGTTCAGCATCCACCTTATTCAGTTTCAGCAGAAAAAGGCGGTTAATGATTTGTTCATAAACACCAGTCGAAATATTCGTATTTTGCATAAGCTATTCAAAACTTATGTTTCGGAGTAATGTAGTAAAAAGTTCAAACTTTATCGAAAAATTCTATTTCATAAATCCTGCGATAAAATCTTACACCTCAATCCGAAACCTGAATTTACAGTCCACAAAAATAAATCCTTTTATTGGGGCCTGCAAGTTCAAGCTTCTTTTTTTGAAGTCGTCTAAACTTTTATGAAGTTCATGATTTGCCTTTATTTTTTAAGCGATCTTTGTATAAGATAGGCTGCACCTCAGCAAAAATCTCAAGCAAGCTTGGCTTTTTG
>URDV01000230.1 GCA_900546605.1 uncultured Prevotella sp. | reverse complement strand
AAATTACAAGGTAATCGTAACCCTTACATTGACTATCCTGGCTTGGAACAATACGTTTGGGGAACGAAAACGTCTACCGCCTTCGACCCCGATAATTACGACAATGGTGGAGGTAGCGTCGACCCCACACCCGATCCCAAACCAGTTGAGGTAAATGCACCTGTATTCTCACCTTTATCAGGAGTTGTAGCTAAGGGCACAGAAATTACCATTTCAACATCTACTGAAGGTGCTACGCTTTACTATACTGTAAATCAAGGCGAAATTCAAACAGCTTACATGTCTACCACTTTGGCCATCAACGCCAATACCACTATCAAGGCATATGCCATGTTGGGCGAAAACAAGAGTGATGAGGTGGAAGCTACTTACACCTTACAACCTGATGCCCCTGTTGGTCAAAACGTATATACGCTTGTTACAGACGATGCTACTCTGAGTGCTGGTCAACAGTTGCTCTTTGTTTGCAACGATACCAAAAAGAATAGTTGGGTTGCCATGGGATGTGCTAACGCAGCTGGTGACATTCGTACCTCTGTCACAATTGATGCTCCCGTTGACAGCAAAATAACCACAGAGGTGGGTGGTGCCGACCAGCCCTATAGCTTCACCTTGGGGGGGAATGCTACAGCATGGACAATCTACGACCAAGCATCTAACACATACTTGGCTCTTAATGAAGATAAAAATAAACTCCATTCTGTTGAAACGGTTGATAGTAAAGAAGGACAATGGATTATTTCCATCAAAAACAATGGTATGGCCTCTATCAGTAATGCAGCCTACACCAACCGCCTTTTGCAATACAACCAAAACAGTCCACGTTTTGCCACCTACACAGGTTCACAAAAGGCTGTTTCTATTTACTGCAAAGCAAATTCCACTACGGCCATTAACAAGGTCGTAACACAAACTAATGGACATTACAACGTGTATAACGCACATGGCCAACTTATTCGTCGCAGCACCACTATTAGTCAAGCTCTCAGCAATCTATCACAAGGCATTTACGTTGTGAATGGAAAGAAGATTTTGATAAAGTAACCTGTTGTCTCATTCACATGTTTACTAATTTCGCCAACGCGTAAAGTAATACCATTTTAAATTAAAGTACATAGACCGCTAACGCGTGTTGGCGGTCTTTACTATTTTTTTTAGCAAGTACTCAATTTCGCGAATTGACTTTAAGTGGGTGCTTAAAACCAATTTTTTTGAAAAATATAAACTACCATAACATGTTGGTGGAATTAGTAAAAAAGTTGACAAGTTAACAGGTAAGTATGTTATGCACCCCCTATTATGTTAAATGAAGAATGGCGTAAAGCTAAAAAACTTGACAAACTTACCTGTTAACTTGTTAACCTGATAACCCGTTAATTCTATTTCAACCCTTCAACTTTAAAAATCCCCTCACTATGTCACCACGCAAATTAACTTATTCATTCGCCACCTTTTTACTACTGCTGGCACTTGCATTACTCGGTGGAGCCAACTATTTGCTCAACTATGCTCTAAAACCAGGCGACCGCTCACGCAACGAAGCACTTGCTTGGCATGAGGTCGACAGCCTTTATCCAGGCATGAAGCAATGGCGTGACTCTTTGTTGGCATCACAACAACTAAGAGACACCACCATAATCAGTCCACAAAACGACACCCTACACGCATGGTACCTACGTGCTTCTCATCCCACCGCAGCCACAGCTATTTTAGTACATGGCTATACCGATTGTGGCATACGCATGATGCCACTTGGACGCATGTATCATGATGCCCTACACATGAACATCCTTATACCCGACCTCTATAACGCGGGACGTTCAAGTGGCGACCACTTTCAGATGGGGTGGAATGACCGATATGACATAAAACGTTGGATTACAAATGCCGCGCCCCAACTTTTTGGCGACTCTATACGCATAGTAGTACATGGCGTTTCGATGGGAGCGGCCACCACCATGATGCTTTCAGGCGATGCCAACGTTTCACACAATGTAATGGCTTACGTTGAAGACTGCGGCTACACCTCGGTAGATGAGCAATTTAGCAAAGAACTGAATGAACGATTCAACTTACCACAATGGCCTCTCATACCCATTGCATCGCAACTTTGCCAATGGCGATATGGTTGGAATTTTTACGAAGCTTCAGCTTTAAAACAAATAAGCAAATGCAAGCGCCCCATGTTGTTTATACATGGTGATGCCGACAAATTCGTACCTACCTATATGGTTTATTCACTTTACAAAGCCAAACCTAACCCCAAAGTCCTATGGGTAGCCCCCAATGCTGAACATGCTCTCAGCTTTCTGCGCCATCAAAAAACTTACACACACAAAGTGCATTTGTTCCTAACCCAATATGGGGTACTGAAATAAATGCGTACATTTGCAAAAAATTTCTTTACACTACAAACATGAATATTGGATTTGACAACGAAAAGTATCAAAAGATACAATCCGAACACATCAAAGAACGCATTTCACAATTCGATGGCAAACTTTACCTTGAATTAGGTGGCAAACTCTTCGATGACCATCATGCCAGCCGTGTGCTACCAGGATTTTTGCCTGATAGCAAACTGCGTATGTTTCAAAAATTGAACGATAGCATCGAAATAGTGATTGTTATTAGCGCTGCCGATATTGAAAAGAACAAAAAGCGAGCCGACCTGGGCATTACCTATGACGAGGATGTGCTTAGGTTACGTGCCGAGTTTCAACATCGAGGCTTTATGGTAGGTTCGGTTGTCATTACCCACTACAATGGCCAACCTGCCGCCACACAGTTTAAACAACGATTAGAACGCGACGGCATCAAAACCTATTGCCACTACCTTATTGAAGGCTACCCACATAATGTAAAGCTCATAGCTTCAGACGAGGGATTTGGAAAAAATGACTATGTTGAAACATCACGTCCGCTGGTTATCGTCACAGCTCCTGGTCCTGGAAGTGGTAAAATGGCCGTTTGCTTGAGTCAACTTTACAACGAAAACAAGCGCGGCGTGCGAGCAGGTTACGCTAAGTTCGAAACCTTCCCCGTATGGAATTTACCCCTTAAGCATCCCGTAAACATTGCTTACGAAGCTGCCACGGCCGACTTGAATGACGTCAACATGATTGACCCCTTCCATTTAGAAGCCTACAACAAAATTGCCATCAACTACAACCGCGATATCGAAATCTACCCCGTGTTAAATGCACTCTTTGAGAGCATTTATGGCGCGAATCCCTACAAATCGCCTACCGATATGGGAGTTAACATGGTCGGGTTCTGCATTAGCAATGATGAGGTTTGTTGTGAGGCTTCAAAAAATGAAATTATACGCCGCTACTACGATGCTACCAACAAAATGGCACGTGGCGCCTGCAACGAAGCTGAAATAAGTAAAATACAAATGCTCTTTAACCAAGCTGGTGTTACTACCGACTTCCGTCGCACTACCATTGCGGCAAAAAACTCTTTAAAGGCTACAGGGCACACATCCTCAGCTATCGAATTGCCTGATGGTACTATCATAACGGGACATTCAAGCGAACTCTTAGGTTGTAGCGCGGCATTGTTGCTCAACGTTATGAAACATTTAGCAGGCATTAATCACCAGCTAAAACTCATTCCGCAATCAATGATCAAGCCCATTCAGCATACCAAAATTAGCTATTTAGGCGGTCACAACCCACGTCTACATACTGATGAAGTATTGGTTGCCTTATCTGTTTTATCTGAAAACGATGAAAACTGCCGAAATGCCTTGCAACAATTGCCTAAGCTACGCGGATGCCAAGTACATTGCACGGTTATGTTGAGCGAGGTGGACCAAAAGATATTTAAAAAGTTGGGCGTGAACCTTACTTGCGAGCCGATACTCAAAAAGTAAGCATTTCAATGGTTAACCCGTTGGCGGAATTTCAGGTTAACGGGTTAACAAGTTGACAGGTTAACAAGTAAGTATGCTTTAC
>URDV01000229.1 GCA_900546605.1 uncultured Prevotella sp. | reverse complement strand
CTTCTTTTTATGAGATAAAAACTTATCTCATTCTCAATCACTTATAAAAAATACATACTTTCACTACTTAAAAGTAGTGTTTACTTGGTTTGAGTATATCCTTCTTTTTTCAGAATGTCCTGTAATTTCCCTCGCAAGTCGCCTTGCATAATAATTTCGCCAACTTTGGCACTTCCCCCTACGCCGCATTTTTGTTTAAGGGTTTTGCAGAGCGTTTGAAGGTCAATTTCTTTACCTATAAAACCGCGTACAATGGTAACCGTTTTACCACCTCGTCCAGCACGTTCCATACTGATGCGCAGTTTCTGTTGTTTGGCGGGTAATGTTTCTTCTTCCGCCTCCCCCTCCTCGGTGTATGAAAAGTTAGCATTCGTTGAGTATACCACTCCTTTACGTTTTTTAGGAGCCACCTTAGCCGATTTTTGTTCGTCAGCGTGAGTGGTAGTAGGGCTAACTCCCGTGAGTGCACTTAAAGCGTCTTTCCAATCTTCCATGTTTCTTTGTTTTTCTTGAATTCCTTGCCAAAGTTATTCAAAATAAAATGAAACCATATTGATTGCCTAAAAAATAATGCAGATTTTGGTGCAAAATAAAAAATGCAACCGAGTTGCACAAATGCTTTTGTATTTTTGCAGCAAAGATAGTGCAAGGTGAGTGCAAGGCATCAAGCTTGCTTGAATGCATTGCCGAACCGCCGCCTATCTTATTTAAAGATAGTGCAAGGTGAGTGCAAAGCATCAAGCTTGCTTGAATGCATTGCCGAACCATATTATTTTATGCAAATAAAAACAGATAGCATATGTGTAGCAAAAAAGAAAAGAATGAGCACAATCACAGCATAAGTTGCGGATGTGCATGTAGTCATGAACATCACCATGAGCATAATCATGAACACGTAGGTGATAGTATGAAGTCAAAAATAGTAGTGCTTATGCTAACTTGCGTGCTGCTTGCCGTAGCTGTGTGGGTTGAAAAAATGTGTCATCTTGCCACTTGGCAACTATTGCTCGTTTACATTGTACCTTATTTATTGGTAGGTTACGACACACTAAAGGAGGCTGCCGAAGGCATACTAAAGGGCGATGTGTTCAATGAAGACTTTTTAATGTCAATAGCCACAATAGGTGCTTTGAGCATAGGTTTTATGCCAGGAGCTGAAACCGAATTTACCGAGGCCGTGTTTGTTATGCTCTTTTTCCAAATAGGTGAAATGTTTGAGCATTATGCTGAAGGACAGAGCCGAAAGAGCATTTCGCACTTAATGAACATACGTCCTGACATGGCTAATGTTGAGCGCAACGGACAACTTATAAGTGTCGACCCTAATGATGTAAAGGTGGGTGAAGTTGTGGTCATAAAACCAGGCGAGAAAGTTCCACTTGACGGTATCGTTTTAGAGGGAACTACCTCGCTCAACACGATAGCTTTAACAGGTGAGAGTGTGCCACGAAAGGCCAGCGTCGGTGACGAAATTATATCGGGGTGTATAAATATAACTGGTGTAGTTCGTATCAAAACAACAAAGGTCTTTGGTGAAAGCACAGTGTCAAAAATCATACAGCTTGTTGAAAGCGCTGACCAACGTAAGTCAAAGAGTGAATCGTTCATTACACGCTTTGCGCGTGTTTATACCCCCATTGTGGTAATAGCAGCTTTGCTTTTGGCTTTTGTTCCCCCTTTGTTTGATGCAAGTAATTTTAGCCTTATTTTTTCAACATGGTTACATCGTGCGCTCATATTCTTAGTAGTGTCGTGTCCATGTGCCTTAGTTATAAGTGTTCCCCTCACCTTCTTTGGCGGGTTAGGCGGAGCCTCGCGTAAGGGCATATTAATAAAAGGCAGTAACTATGTTGATGTTTTGGCCGAACTCAAAACGATTGTTTTTGATAAAACAGGAACGTTAACTCATGGCAAGTTTGCTGTAGAAGCTGTTCACCCTAATGATTTTGATGAGAAGGAACTGTTACACTTGGCGGCACACGTAGAACATTACTCAACCCACCCCATAGGTGCTGCACTACGTGATGCCTTCCCTAATGAAGGACAAGATGGCTGTGTGGTGACGAATGTTGAAGAGGTCACAGGACAAGGCATACAGGCTTGCGTATCGGGACACCAGGTTTGTGTAGGTAATGCTAAGATGATGCAAGCATTGGGAGTTGAGTGTCATGAATGCCATTCGGTGGGAACGATTGTTCATGTGTCGGTTGACGGACGTTATGTAGGACACATTGTTATCAACGACATGATAAAGCGTGATAGTGCAGAGGCTATTCAAAAACTGAAAATGCTGGGCATTACTAAAAGCGTAATGTTGACAGGTGATAGGTATGAGGTGGCAAAGCTTGTTGCCGAAAGACTTCATATAGATGATTATCATGCAGAATTATTGCCTACTGATAAGGTAAAATGCGTTGAACAGTTGCTTTCTGAAAAAGGTAAAGGTGAAACGCTTGCTTTTGTAGGTGATGGCATAAATGATGCACCTGTATTGAGACGAGCCGATGTAGGCATAGCTATGGGCGGCTTAGGAAGTGATGCCGCCATAGAGGCTGCCGATGTGGTGTTGATGGATGATAAACCTTCAAAACTTGCTGTTGCTATCCAGATAGCACGCCGTACACGTGCTATTGCTCACCAAAATGTGGTATTTGCTATAGGTGTAAAAGTACTTATTCTATTTTTGGCAACCATGGGCATAGGCACAATGTGGATGGCTGTGTTTGCTGATGTTGGAGTAACCATTTTGGCTGTGTTAAATGCTATGCGTGCTTTACGGGCTTAAACATAAGAGGGTAGGCAAAAATATTTTTGCTACCTTTGCATAAATTTGATGCAAAACAAAGTGATAAAATGAAGAAGATAATTAATCCCTATTTAAATAAGGAGGGCTATCGTTGCTTTTGTTGTAGTCCCGAAAATCCTATAGGTTTGCACCTTGAGTTTTGGGAGGATGGCGATGATGTGCTCACAGAGTGGCATCCGTCAGCAAATTTCCAAGGTTGGGTTAATACGTTGCACGGAGGTGTAATTAGCATGTTGATGGATGAAGTTGCAGGTTGGGTCATAAATCGCAAACTACAAACAACTGGCGTTACAACACGTTTAGAGGTGAAGTATCGTCGTCCTGTTATGACTGATGAGCAGAAGATTGTTGTTCGTGGTCATATAGTTAAGCAACAGCGCAACTTTGTTACCATACAGCTAACACTTGAAAATAATAAAGGAGAGGTATGTGATGAAGGTGAAGCCGTCTACTACACGTTTGGGCCAGAAAAAGCCCATGAAATGGGGTTTGATGGTTGTAAGGTGGAAGGTGAATGAAAACAATACATGTAGTTGCAGCCATCATAGTGAATGACGGAACCTACTTTGCTACCCAACGTGGTTATGGTGAGTTCAAGGGAGGATGGGAGTTTCCTGGCGGAAAAATTGAAGCAGGTGAAACTCCACAACAAGCTTTGTGCCGCGAAATAAAAGAGGAGTTGAACACAACCATTGCTGTTGGTCGCTTACTAACTGTGGTTGAGTATGACTACCCACAATTTCATTTAAGCATGCAATGTTTTATGTGTCGCGTTATTGGGGGAACTTTGCAATTGTTAGAGGCGGAGGCTGCACGTTGGTTAAAGCTTGACGAACTTGATCAAGTAGCTTGGTTGCCCGCCGATCAGCAGGTGGTGCAAATGTTAAAGTCTGAAGCGAACATAAATGGCGGTTCAAATTTATTTTTGTGATGTTGAACTGGTCTAAACTATTCTGGCGAAATGAAAAGTTTAGACCAGTTATAAATAGGTGTTCAAAATCATTTTGAACACCTATTTATATAGTAACACCATACTCATGTTTGATTTCGTCCATAACAAATGTACTCTCAAGCGAACCAAGGTGTGGAATGGTGCCAAGCACATTGAGCACGAACTCTTGATAGTTTTTCATGTTAGGGGCATGCACTTTTAGCAAATAATCATATTGTCCAGATATGTTGTAGCACTCAGTAACCTCTGGAATGTTAGCAAT
>URDV01000228.1 GCA_900546605.1 uncultured Prevotella sp. | reverse complement strand
CTTTAACATAATAAGTGGTGTAAAGCATACTTACTTGTTAACCTGTCAACTTGTTTACCCGTTAACCTGAAATTCCGCCAACGGGTTACATAGTGGCACTCACTGCCTCAGCACAACGTTCCCCATCAATGGCAGCACTTACAATGCCACCTGCATAACCTGCACCCTCTCCACAAGGATAAAGGCCACGCACCTTAACATGACAAAGTGTGTCGTTGTCGCGAACTATGCGAACGGGCGATGAGGTACGTGTTTCAGCTGCAATGAGTATGGCCTCGTTTGTTAAGAAACCACGGCTGCGACGTCCAAAGGCATTAAACCCTTCAATCAAACGCTCTGTAACAAAACGTGGCATCCAAAAGTGAAGCGGCGATGACACCAAGCCTGGTGTGTAACTTGACTTGGGTAAGTCGTAACTTAAACGACAGTTAACAAAGTCGGCCATGCGTTGAGCAGGTGCCGTTTGGGTGCGATTGCCTTGCTGCCAAGTAGCTTTTTCAAGAGCCTCTTGAAAATACATCATACGCAAGGGATTGCGTGGGTCGTTTATGTCTTGATGGCTCTCAGCAAAGGTGCCATCGGCCATTGCTTCGGTCAAGAAGGGAGCCAACTCACCATCTAAGTCTTCAGGACGTGTTTCAACCACCATGCCCGAATTGCTCCAAGCCGAGTTACGCAGCGAAGGACTCATACCATTCACCACTAATTGTTGCGGGCCACTGGCTGCAGGCACCACAATGCCACCTGGGCACATACAAAAACTGTATACCCCACGGCCTCGGCATTGCGTTACAAAGTTATATTCAGCAGCAGGCAAATATTTGCCACGCCCCTCACGATTGTGATACTGTATTTGGTCAATTAGCTGCGAAGGATGTTCCAAACGTACTCCCACAGCAATGCCCTTTTGCTCAATGGTGATACCTGATTGATAAAGATGTCGATAAACATCGCGTGCCGAATGGCCTGTAGCTAAAATAACAGGACCATTAAAGGCTTCACCCGTGTTACATTCCACTCCGCGCACCTCATTGTTTTCCACCACCAATCGGTCAACACGCGTATTAAAGTGAACCTCGCCTCCACACGCTATAATTTGGTTACGCATGTTCTCAATGATGCGCGGCAAACGATCTGTACCAATGTGTGGATGCGCATCAATTAAGATGTCAGTAGATGCTCCAAACTGGCAGAACACACGCAATATTTTATCTACATTGCCACGTTTCTTTGAACGTGTATAGAGTTTTCCATCTGAGTAGGCACCTGCACCCCCTTCGCCAAATGAGTAATTACTTTCGCCATCCACCTTATGTTCACGCGATATGCGTGCTATATCCTTGCGGCGTTCATGCACATCCTTACCACGTTCTAACACCACGGGGCGCTTGCCCAACTCAATGAGTCGGAGTGCAGCAAACAGTCCACCAGGCCCTGCACCTACCACAATTACACGTGGCGCATGGCTCACATCATGATAGGCTATAGGTTCAAAGTCGAGCTGCGGTGGCATTTCATTAATATAAGTGTCAATGCCTAAATTCACATATATAGTACGCTGACGAGCATCAATGCTACGTTTGCGTGTGCGCAAGGCTGTAATGGTGCGCACATCAATGTGCATTTCATCGGCTATAACACGCTTCAATCGTTCTTCGTTATAAGCCACATCAGGGGTAACACGCAAGGTTACGCGGCGTCCGCCCTCTTCAATGCGAAATTGATTATCGGGCTTTTCAGCCACAAGTTGCTCGTTTGCCTCAGCATAATCAGCACGCGTTGCCGTAGGACGCTGTCCTGGTTGACGTGGCACAAACTTTTTTTTGCCCGAATCGGCATGCTGATATGAATTAATGGCATCGCGATTGCGTGCGCCACTATTGCTTTTGTGCTTATTATTGCGTTTGCCGTTGTTGTTACTATTGTTATACCCCGCCTTGCCTTGCGCCTGACCTCGTCCGCCTTGACCGCGTTGGTTATTGTTTCTATTATACATATTATTACAAATAAAGTTTGGGTAAATAGTTGCTTAGCCAAAGAGTTCGGCCAAGGCATCACTCACTTTGGTTACAGGCACAAGTTCTATGCCCAATTTGTGGGTCTCAATGCCTTTCATGTTGCCTTCAGGCAGAATAATGCGATTAAAGCCTAACTTAGCTGCCTCAGCCACCCGTTGGTTAATGCGCGTAATAGGACGTATTTCGCCACTCAGTCCCACCTCGCCTGCCAAACATATGCCACGATCAATGGCTGTGTCAACATTGCTCGATATTACAGCAGCTATCACCGACAGGTCGATGGCAGGATCAGTAACACGTATACCACCCGCTATGTTTAAGAAAACATCCTTTTGCCCTATCTTAAATCCCACACGTTTTTCAAGCACAGCCAATAGCATGTTCAAGCGTCGCAGGTCAAAGCCCGTGGCCGAACGTTGTGGAGTGCCATAGGCGGCTGTTGACACCAAAGCCTGTGTGTCAATTAAAAAGGGGCGTACCCCCTCCACTGCTGCTGCAATGGCTACACCACTCAACGTGTTATCTTGCGTCATGAGCAATTCTGACGGATTGTCAACAGGACGTAACCCATTGCTACGCATTTCGTAAATGCCTAATTCGGCCGTTGAGCCAAAGCGATTTTTTATGCTGCGCAATATACGATACATATAATGGCGGTCGCCTTCAAACTGTAACACGGTGTCAACAATGTGTTCAAGCACTTTAGGACCTGCTATAACAC
This sequence comes from uncultured Prevotella sp., assembly GCA_900546605.1. Classification (GTDB taxonomy): domain Bacteria; phylum Bacteroidota; class Bacteroidia; order Bacteroidales; family Bacteroidaceae; genus Alloprevotella. The sequence goes on along the minus strand of URDV01000228.1, from coordinate 1,284 downwards.
CATCTTTAGTGATATGCCCCACCAATATAACAGGCACACCACTCTCTTTGGCATACTTTAATAGCGATGCTGCACACTCACGAATTTGCGTAATAGTGCCTGGCGATGACTCAACGTTTTCAACCGACATGGTTTGTATAGAGTCAATCACAATGAGTTCGGGACGCACATTTTTGATATGCGTAAATATTTGTTCCAAACGTGTTTCGCACAGCAATAACGCATCCCCCGCATCGTTACTAATGCGGTCGGCACGCAATTTTATTTGTCGTTCACTCTCCTCACCACTTACATACAGAATGCGCCGCCCCTTCATGTGCAATATGGTTTGCAACAGCAAGGTCGATTTACCAATACCAGGTTCACCCCCAATGAGGGTCATAGAACCTGGCACTAAACCTCCGCCCAACACGCGGTCGAGTTCAAAGTCGGTGGTAGTAATGCGCGGTTCTTCAGTGGCCGACACTTGCGAAAGGGGGATGGGACTGGGAGAGTGTTGTCCTATGCCAGCCAAAGCCTGTCGGGCTTGACGGTCACTGCTAACACTATTCGTTTCGGGACGTATGGTCATTTCTTTCATCGTGTTCCATGCACCACACGAGGGGCAACGTCCTACCCACTTGGGCGAGTCCATGCCACATTCTGAACATACGTATACTGTTTTTGATTTTACCATTACCTTTATTTACTTAAGTAGGTGTTCAAATGAATCATCATCGACATTTTACGCACCTACTTACATACACTCAAGTGCACGTTTCATTGCCACCAATTCCTCCTTTACCTTGCGTAATCGCTGAATAGCCTCAAGCGGCTGTGCTGTGCCTTGTTTGTTTTGTTTCAGCACCTCGCGTGCGGCAGCCAATTTGAGTCCGCGCACCTTCACAAGGTCATAAATGGTGCGTATCTTTTCAATATCCTCCTTTGTGTACTTGCGCACCCCGCGTGCTACTTTTTTAGGAGCTATTTGTTGTGGAAACTCCTTTTCCCAATAGCGCAACAAGGTTTCGCTCACACCTATTACTTGGGCCACCTCACGTATGGTGTAATAGTATTTATCGTCATTAATGATTGTATCGGGCATAGGATATATCTTTTTTTGTAGTTGTATCGGCAAATTTACGAAATCTATGTCTTTTTCAAAACAGATTGAAGCTTAGTAATGGTAAAAAAATAACTTGAGCATTTTTTTAAGTTAGTTAAGGCATAATTTGAACATGTCTTTTTGCCGCTTTTGAAACCTTCACTCAGTCACATAGCCCGCTATGACCCCCTTCGGTTCCC
>URDV01000227.1 GCA_900546605.1 uncultured Prevotella sp. | reverse complement strand
CGATCTGTTTCTTGTCATTCTTACTTTAACATAATAAGTAAAGCCTACTTACTTGTTAACTTGTCAACCCGTTAACCAATAATTCCGCCAACGGATGAAGTGTTTAATAATATTGCGAAGATAGCAACTTATCTTGATACGAAACGGCATCTCGCGTTTTTTTCTTAACTTTGCACCCATATTTTTATATAGTGAAGAGTAAATAAGTTATTAAAGAATGAAACATATATTCCTTTTACTGCTGTTGATGTTATCAACTTCGTTATGTTTGCAAGCACAGCCGCAGTTTGAATTTGACCATACAACGCAAGAGATGGGCTCGCTACTTTGGCAACATCCGCAAACAGCCACCTTTAAGGTAACAAACAAGGGAACACAGGATTTGCTTATAACCAATGTGCGCTCTGACTGTGGTTGCACCAACGTTGAATGGTCAACAGCTCCTATTGGCCCTGGTAGCACAGGTTTTATCAAGGCTACCTATGATGCAGAGTTGTTGGGGCACTTTAACAAAGGATTGGCAGTTTACACCAATATGGATGCTCAACCACACTATTTGCAATTGGTGGGTGTAGTAGCCATGAACAACAACACGTTGGCTGCAGCCTCAACTTATCCCTACAAGGTGGGTGACTATTATTTAAGCACAGATGATGTAGAGTTTGATGACGTTAATCGTGGCGACACACCAAGTGTAGTACTTTCTATATTAAATGGTAGCAAAAAATCATATCGCCCAGAGTTGATGCACTTGCCAAAGTACATCACAGCACACGCCGATCCTGCTGTTATTCGTCCAGGCCGAGTAGGACGTATATTGTTAACACTTAATAGTAGTGAACTGCATAGCATGGGGCTGACGCAAACCAGTGTATACTTGAGCCGCTTTATGGGTGACCGCGTGAGCAAGGAAAATGAAATAAATGTGTCGGCTACATTGCTGCCCGACTTTATTGAAACGCCCTCACAACAAGCGTTGGCTCCTATTGCTCAACTTGATAGCACGCATATTACTTTGCCTCCCCTTGGTAAGAAAAAGAAGGTGTCAGGACAACTTATGCTTAAGAATATGGGCAAAACTCCGCTCGTAATTAATGCTTTGCAAGTGTATAACCCTGGTATCAGTGTTAGTTTGGGCAAGCGCCGCATTGACCCAGGTGAAGCTGAAAAACTGAAAATAACCATTAGCACGAACACTTCGTACTTCAAGGGGCGTCGTCGTATATTGCTCATAACCAATGATCCTGACCACTCAAAGATAGTGGTTGACGTAATGGTAAGGAAATGATTTTTTAAGTGCAAAGTTTGGCCGTTCAACAAAATGTTCGTAATTTTGCACTGCAATCGGAAAGTAGCGCAGTTGGTAGCGCACTACGTTCGGGACGTAGGGGTCAGGCGTTCGAGTCGCCTCTTTCCGACAGAAAAGGATGTGTTGTAACGTAATACATCCTTTTTTCGTGTATATAACCTTATAATACTTTGCCAAGTATAGTATCCTTAATATACTTTTAATTAATCCTTATAGAGTCCGCTTGAAAAAGTCAAGAATCGTGTTCCAATTCAAAACATGCTTACATTTTGTGATACTATATTGTCAGTAAACATATCCGCTAAAGCTCAAATAGCATAGCAACCCTATCCGCAATGCTCATAAACAGGCATTACGGATGATTTTTGGAAAAGTACCCCCCCCCTAGTCAAAATAAGTTTTGCAAAAACAAAAGAAACTAAAAGGGCTGAATTCCAGGCGAGGAATCCAGCCTTAATTTTTCGGTCGGACAGGAATAAATTTAGATACCGCTTTTCGGAAATATTGACTTATTAAATAGACGTAATGACGTAAATTGATAGTCATATAATGGTAGTAAGGGATGGGCAGTTGGGGGATAAAGAAGAGAATGTAGGGGATAAATGGTATGTATTTATGCAAATAATGCAAATTAAGGTTATAAAGTTTATAAAAAATGCGTCTATTTTATATGGTAATATCATTTTTGCGGGGCTATGAAATGTCTTGTATCAGTAAAAAATTTATCTCATATACCCATATTCTAACCAATAGACATTCTATTCAATAGATAGCATAGTACTCAAAGGCACATGAGCATAGTACTCAAAGGCACATGAGCATAGTACTCAAAGGCACATGAGCATAGTACTCAAAGGCACATGAGCATAGTACTCAAAGGCACTTGAGTATAGTACTCATTGCCACTTGAGTATAGTACATTGTCTAAATATATTCTTGCGATTTACTTAGATATAGATATTCTATTGCGTCCATTTTCTGAAAAAGTAAGCCCCTAAGTCAAATAAAGTTAGTTTAGTCATTTATGTTGAATCAGATAAACATTAATGCCCATTAATTGAACGTTCATTATTCGTTAATGATATATCAAAGAAATAACAATACTTCGGTAAAAAATTACCGAAGTATTGTTATCCCGAACTCGCGTTAAAAGGCAACAGCTGCGTTGATAATATTTAAGATTGCTTCAGTGTAAACAAGAATTCAAGCCCACCTTCGGTTCTGTTGCGTACGGCAATTTCGCCTTTGTGAAAACATACAGCATTGCGCACAATGGATAGACCAAGTCCTGTTCCGCCATTGTCGCGTGTACGACCTTCGGTGACGCGATAGAAACGTTCGAATAATCGAGGCAAGTGCTCCTCGGGCACACCGCAACCTGTGTCGTAAACCGAAAAGTAAACAAACTCGAGACTAACCTTGTAGCAGTTTATATAGATGCTTTTTCCTTCGCCTGCGTAGCGTAAACTATTTTCAATTAAATTGCGGAAAATGGAGTATATAAGAGAGTAATTGCCATTAATGGCCAAGTCTTTGGGAAGGGTGCAATGCAGTTGCATGTGGGTTTGTTCAAACTTGTCGTGTAGTTCCTCTTGTACATCTTTTATCAAGTGTATGATGTCAACTTGCTCGCGGGGCATAAGTTCGGCTGCCTCCTCAGTTTTGGTAATGAGGGCAACATCGCGTATGAGATCTGTGAGCCTTTCAACTTGAGCATGTGCTTTTTCAAGAAAATAATGTTTGCGTTCATCACTTAAGTTCGGACAGTTAAGTATTGTTTCAATATAGCCGCGTATGCTACTTACGGGGGTGCGCAACTCATGCGTGATGTTGTTGCTCATTTGCTGTTTCAATTTTTTATTTTTCTCAGCTTTGGTAATGTCAGCTAAGGTAAGTTCAAAACTGCCATCACTATAAATGAGCACCTGTACATTAAATGTGGTGCTGCCTGCTTGAGTGGTGAAACGAAATATGGGAGCCTCCTCAGTTAATGGGCGTGTGCCCCCATTGAGTTCTACAAACTCCTTGGCGGGAGCAAAGGCTTGAGCATTCCATATGGTGTTGATGTCGGGTGTAGGATGATCGAGCAGCAAATTCACGTATTGCGTAAAACGTGGGTTGGCATAAATGTGCTTGTAGTTAGGGTTAAAGATGGCTATGCCCTCTTCAAAATAATGAAAGTGGCGCATGAGGCGTTCACGCTCAAGTGCAATCTTTTGGTTTGACTCCTCCAACTGTTGATATTTCTGCATAATGCAGCGTCCCATGTCGCCCAATTCAGAGTGTGGAAAATGAATGTGGGTGTAGTCAACAAGTCCACGGTCAGCTGACTGCATAAAGTTGCGCAATCCCGAAACAGCTTTGCCAAAACGGTCGGATATTTGAATAAGTATGACTAAGGCTATGGGAAATAGCATGAGCACAAACCATAAAAACACATTGTCGGCCTTCATAAAGTCTTGTACCGCCGTGTCGTAGGGTAGTGCTACACGCACAATGTAGTGGCCATAATTCTTGGCATAGTAAAAGTATTCGCAATGGTCGGTGTCAGATGTTCTGATGTCGTTACCCTCAGTGTTGGTTATGGCAGCCTTCACTTCGGGACGGCTTAAGTGATTGCCCATCTCGTCAATGTTGTGATGAGTCGACTCAAACTTTACGTCACCGCGTTGATTTATAACGGTAAGTCGTAGGTCGGAAGGCAGTAGCTGTAGTACGTTTTGCAGGCTAATG
>URDV01000226.1 GCA_900546605.1 uncultured Prevotella sp. | reverse complement strand
GGTGTAAAGCATACTTACTTGTTAACCTGTCAACTTGTTTACCCGTTAACCTGAAATTCCGCCAACGGGTTTTATTAGGGTTTTCTTAATCAAAAAAATTAATGTACATTTTTACTCGTCCCCCAACTCTTGGCATATGTGTTGGGTTATGAGCGATATCTTATCAAACGAGTCAAGCACGTTAACGTCTACCACATGCTGTGCTTTGGCATAGAATGGTTCACGTTGCGCCAACTGTTCGACTACAAACGAACGTAACTGCTCGGGCGTTTTGTTTTTGAGCAAAGGACGTTCGCCACGACTCATAGCCAAATGCTGTAGAATGGTATCAGTCGAAGCCTTTAAGTAGAACACATCACCCACTTGATTCATGTAGTCCATGTTGTCAAAGAAACAAGGAGTTCCTCCACCACATGAGAGCACAATGTTTTCAAACGCTGCCACCTCATGCAACATGCGTTGCTCAAGGTCGCGAAAGTGAGCCTCGCCCTTTTCGGCAAATATATCAGCCACTTTAGTATGAAAGCGTTCCTCTATATACCAATCAAGATCATAAAAGGTACGTCCCAAATGTTTCGCCAAATCACGTCCTATGGTTGTTTTACCCACGCACATGTAGCCTACCAAAATAATGCTTTTATTCATAGCGTATACTTTTCTACATTATTTTTTTGTAGTCTTTGCTCGTGAGCGAGAGGACGTTTTTTTAGGCTCAGCAGCAATAATTTTCTTACACTCTTCAAGTGTCAACTCTGTTGCACGATCTACCTCGCTCTTAGGTATTTTATAGTTCTTACCCTGATAAGATATATAAGGGCCCCAACGGCCTGCACGCACCTCAAGTTCAGGTTCCTCATCAAAGCGCTTTAGGTGGCTCTTTTCCTCTTTCAAACGTTTTTCTTTGATAAGCTCTATAGCACGTTCAAGCGTAATGCTCATAGGGTCTTCATCCTTAGGAATAGAAACAAAGAGCTTACCCAACTGTACGTACGGACCAAAACGGCCTACGTTAGCCTTCACCACTTGTTCCTCATATTCGCCTAATGTTCGTGGCAACTTAAAGAGTTCAAGTGCTTCATCAAGCGTTATGGTTTCAATGCTCTGTCCTTTAGCTAAATTAGCAAAGCGTGGCTTTTCGTCATCGCTCGGCAAGCCTATTTGTACCACAGGGCCAAAGCGACCAATCTTTACCGATACGGGCTTACCGCTCACAGGGTCTGTACCCAATTCGCGTTCTCCCACACGGTGTTCACTCTTTTCATTCAACGTGCGTTCAACCTGAGGTTCAAAGTCTTGATAAAAATGACTAATCATCTTTGTCCAATTTTCCTTACCCTCAGCAACCTCGTCAAATTGCTTTTCAACGTTGGCCGTAAAGTTATAGTCCATAATTTCAGGAAAATACTCCATCAAGAAGTCATTTACAACCAAACCTATATCAGTAGGAATTAATTTACCCCGATTGCTACCCACATTTTCGGTGAGCATTTCTTGCGTTATGCTACCATCCTTCAGTGTCATTTGTTCATAAGGGCGTGGTGTGCCTTCACCATCACCCTTCACCACATATTCACGATTCTGTATGGTAGATATTGTAGGAGCATATGTTGAAGGGCGTCCTATACCTAACTCCTCCATTTTGTGCACCAAAGAGGCTTCAGTGTAACGTGCAGGTTGTAAACTAAAACGCTGCTGTGCCATTACCTCATGACAAGGCAACACCTCTCCTTCAGTCATGGGAGGCAATAATTTGTCATCATCAGCCTTGCCATTGTCATCATCGCCTTGGCTCTCACGATACACACGCAAGAAACCATCAAACCTTACCACCTCGCCTGTAGCTTGAAACATCTCACTACATCCATCAATAGCTATATTCACCGTAGTGCGTTCCAACTGAGCATCAGCCATTTGGCAAGCGATAGTACGCTTCCATATGAGTTCATATAGTCTTTGCTCGCGTCTGTCACCTTCAATAGTTGTGCGCGACATATCAGTAGGACGAATGGCCTCATGCGCCTCTTGTGCCCCCTTTGAATGCGTATGATAAGTGCGACGCTGATGGTATTCATCACCCATCATGCCTGCTATTACAGGTCCACAACTATTGAGGCAAAGGTCTGAAAGATTCATTGAGTCAGTACGCATATAGGTTATCAAACCCGATTCGTACAAACTTTGCGCCACACGCATTGTTACTGCAACAGGGAATCCTAATTTGCGAGCTGCCTCTTGCTGCAAGGTTGAAGTTGTAAACGGAGGAGCAGGATTACGTTTTGTAGGACGCGTGGCTATATTGTCAATCGAATAATGAGCCGATTTGCACTTTTCAAGAAAAGCCAATGCTTCTTCACGTGTGGCAAAACGTTTATTAAGTTCGGCACGCAACATATTCGAACTACCACCATTAACTGCAGGCACTTCAAATTGTGCTGTTACACGATAACTTGTATCAGGCTTAAATTGTTGTATTTCACGTTCACGCTCCACAATCAGTCGCACGGCAACACTTTGCACACGTCCTGCTGAAAGACTCGGACGCACCTTGCGCCATAGCACAGGCGAAAGCTTAAACCCCACCAAACGATCAAGCACACGACGAGCTTGTTGTGCATCAACCAAGTTCAAGTCAATGTGTCGTGGATGCTCAATAGCTGACAATATAGCGGGCTTGGTTATTTCATGAAACACAATGCGACGTGTCTCTTTGGGGTCAAGCCCGAGCACCTCAGCCAAATGCCATGAAATGGCTTCTCCCTCACGATCCTCATCGGATGCGAGCCACACGGCCTCCGACTTTTTAGCTTGAGCACGCAATTCGCTCACCACTTTTTTCTTATCAGCAGGAATTTCGTATTGAGGTTCAAAGGTTTTGAGGTCTACACCAAAGTCCTTCTTCTTCAAGTCGCGTATATGTCCATAGCTAGACATCACTTTATAGTCCGCGCCCAAATACTTTTCAATGGTCTTTGCTTTGGCAGGAGACTCTACTATTACCAAGTTCTTTTGCATAGGTATTCTAATTTATGGTGCAAAAGTAGTGCAAGGTGAGAGAAGAGCAAAAAGAAAACTCAAAAAAGTTTATTATTTAAGCTGTGGCGTGTCAATATCAGCACAACAAATTTCATTCGTCTTTTACTCTTTAGTAATGGTAAAAGAATAAGTTGAGCATTTTTTGCATGTATTTTTAGCCGTTCTTGAAGCCTGAACGAAGGAACATAGCGGGCTATGTGACTGAGCGAAGGTTTCAAAAGCGGCTAAAATACATGCTAAAGTTATGTCTCAACTAACTTTTAAAAATGCTCAAGCTATTTTTTACCATTACTTAAAACCTATAAATGCAGTATGTGCTTTCAAACACGGCTTCTGGCCTACGGGCATTGGCATCAGACAATGTGCTGCATTTTGGCATCATGTTTATGCCAAAATGTGTCAACTTACGAACTTCTGGGAACATGGAATCGGTTATCTCACGAAGAAAATCGAATCTTTTAATGACTGCATAGAGCATGACAACGAGATGTTGGTAAGCATCAAAGTGCTTTACATAGCGTTCGCCTTTCTTTTCACGACTGAATTTGAGGTTTTCATGCTTGTCAAGCAAACTAATCAGTTGACCATACATCGGTTGTCCGTTAAAATGTGTACCTTTGTTCATAGTTACTGGAATTATATTTTGCAAAGACAAAGGTAACTTAAAGGGCTGAATTCCAAGAGAGAAATCCAGCCCTAATTTATATCGGTCGAAAACTTTTAGCGGACAGTTTCCTTTGCCAGAATGGCAAACAAGTTGAGATAATAACAAAGATGATATTTGAACTTTGTTATATAGAAGCAATAAAAAGCTTATGGCAACTATATCAATAACTTGGATTCTGTTTTAAATTCTTGTTTAAATCTAGACATCTTTGTGGTATTGGGAAAACCGTTGTAAACCCAGTAGCCTCCTTTTCTAATGGAGTTCTTTGATCATATGCCTTAGTATATTTACCAAAACGGATGAGATCTTGACGTCTCCAACCTTCCCAAACCAATTCCAGCAGAC
>URDV01000225.1 GCA_900546605.1 uncultured Prevotella sp. | reverse complement strand
GTTAACCTGTCAACTTGTTAACCCGTTAACCTGAAATTCCGCCAACGGGTATATACTAAGGAACAAGAGCTTTCTTTGATAAATGTTCATCGAAGAAAGCTCTTATTGTTTTGCTACCAATTTATACTAAAAAGCCTAATGGCCATACATTTTATCACCAAAAACATACGCCATACATGAAAAATACCTAACTTTGCCACGCTTTATGTTAGGTATATTCCACAACTATAAGCTAAAAAAGGACAGATTGCTTTTTTAAAACAATCTGTCTTAATAAATAAGAGTAATATTACACAAAGAGACACAATAACGAAGTATGAAATTTACCGAACGCAACGGACTTAACCTCTTTGAGGTGAACGAAGATGTACTCAGCAAATGGGATAAGCAAGACTTGTTTCATAAGAGTATGAGCGAACGCGAAGGATGTCCATCTTTCGTGTTCTTTGAAGGACCTCCCTCTGCCAATGGGCATCCGGGCATTCACCACGTAATGGCACGTACTATTAAGGACGTATTTTGCCGTTACAAAACCATGCAAGGCTTTCAAGTAAAGCGTAAAGCTGGTTGGGACACACACGGACTACCTGTAGAATTGGGTGTAGAAAAGGAATTAGGTATTACAAAGGAAGACATCGGTAAGTCTATTTCGATTGAAGACTATAATGCACGTTGCCGCCAAAACGTAATGAAGTTTACACAAGAATGGACGGATCTTAGCCACCTAATGGGTTATTGGGTTGACATGGAACATCCGTACATTACCTACGAAAACTCGTACATTGAAACACTTTGGTGGTTGCTCGGACAATTGTATAAAAAAGGTCTCCTTTATAAGGGCTACACCATTCAACCCTACTCACCCGCTGCAGGCACAGGACTCAGTTCTCACGAACTGAACCAACCTGGATGCTACCGCGATGTGAAGGACACCACCGTCACTGCACAGTTTGCTATACTTGACCCCAAGCCCGAAATGACAAAGTGGGGCAAGCCTTACTTCTTGGCTTGGACCACCACTCCATGGACTTTGCCTTCAAATACAGCCCTCTGCGTAGGACCTAACATTGACTATGTGGCAGTTGAAACGTTCAACCCCTACAATGGTGAACCCATGACTGCGGTTGTAGCTAAATCACGTTTGTCGGCCTACTTTAAGGCTGAAGGCGAAAATGCTGACTTTGAGGCTTACAAGCATGGCGATAAAGTTATTCCGTATCGCATCGTGGGTGAATGGAAGGGTTCCGAACTCGTTGGTATGCACTACAAGCAATTGATGCCTTGGGTGAAACCCACCGAAAAGTTGGAGGATAACTCACCTGCTTGGGTGAAAGAATATGCTGAGGCACATGCTGACAAGTGCTTCACTTCAGGTATTGACAAATTTGTTGAACTTGAGGAATTGGCTTTCCGCGTAATTCCTGGCGACTATGTTACAACTGAAGATGGTACGGGTATTGTTCACATTGCCCCCACTTTTGGTGCCGATGATGCCAAGGTGGCTAAAGCTGCTGGCATTCCTTCATTATTCCTTATTAACAAGGCGGGCGAGACACGCCCCATGGTTGACCTCACGGGTAAGTATTACTTAGTTGACGAACTTTGCGATAACTTTGTCGAAAAGTGTGTTGACGTTGCTGCTTACAGTCACCATGCAGGCGACTACGTAAAGAATGCTTATGCCCCCGAGTTTAATAAGGACGGCAAATATGATGAAAAGGCTGCGGCCAAAGCTGAAGACTTGAACATCATTATTTGCATGGAAATGAAGCAAACGGGCGAAGCCTTCAAAATTGAGAAACACGTACACAACTATCCACATTGTTGGCGTACGGACAAGCCCATCCTCTACTACCCGCTCGACAGTTGGTTCATCCGTAGCTCTGCCCTTAAAGAGCGCATGATGGAACTCAACAACGGCATTTTATGGAAACCTGCGAGCACAGGTTCAGGACGCTTTGGCAAATGGCTTGAAAACCTAAATGATTGGAACTTAAGCCGTTCACGCTATTGGGGTACTCCACTACCTATTTGGCGTAATGCTGAAACACGTGAGGAAATTTGCATCAGTTCACTTGAGCAACTCTATGCCGAAATTGAAAAGAGTGTGGCTGCAGGCTTCATGACCTCTAACCCAATGAAGGACAAAGGATTTGTTCCTGGTGACTACTCAACTGAAAACTATCATCGCATTGACCTTCACCGTCCCTACGTTGACAACATTATACTTGTATCTGCATCGGGTAAACCCATGAAGCGCGAAACGGACCTTATTGATGTGTGGTTCGATTCAGGTTCTATGCCTTACGCACAAATTCACTACCCATTTGAAAACAAGGAGGCTCTTGACAATCGTACGGTTTATCCTGCTGACTTTATTGCTGAAGGTGTTGACCAAACACGTGGTTGGTTCTTTACCCTGCATGCCATCGCTACTATGGTATTTGATAGCGTAGCCTTTAAGGCGGTTATCAGCAATGGTTTAGTACTCGACAAGAATGGCAATAAAATGTCAAAGCGCTTGGGCAACGCGGTTGAACCATTTGGAGCTATTAAGAAATATGGCTCTGACCCCTTGCGTTGGTACATGATTACCAACTCTTCACCTTGGGACAACCTCAAGTTTGACGAAGAGGGAGTGCAAGAGGTAGCACGCACATTCTTTGGCAAGCTCTACCAAACTTATTCATTCTTTGCCATGTACGCCAATGTCGATAACTTCGACCCTGAAGCTGCACAGGTGCCCATGAATGAACGTCCCGAAATTGATCGATGGATTCTATCAGAGTTGAATACGCTCATCAAGAACGTAGCTGCTGACTTTGAAGACTACGAACCTACCAAGGCTGGCCGCTTGATTCAACAGTTTGTAATTGACAACTTGTCAAATTGGCATGTTCGTTTGAGCCGTAAACGCTTCTGGGGTGGTGGAATGAACACCGACAAGTTGAGCGCTTATCAAACCCTCTACACTTGTCTCGTAACAGTAGCTAAATTAATGGCTCCTATTGCTCCATTCTATGCTGATCGTTTGTACAATGACCTTACCAATGGTGTGAAAGGAGCAAGCGAGAGTGTTCACCTGGCAACATTCCCCAAGGCCAACGATGCTTGCATTGACAAGGCTTTAGAGCGCCGCATGGAATTAGCTCAAGTTGTATCGTCAATGACGCTATCTCTACGTAAGAAGGAACACGTTATTGTACGTCAACCCCTGCAATGCATCTCTATTCCCGTTACCGACAACCAGTTGCGCGATGACTTAGAACAAGTGAAACAACTGATTCTTGACGAGGTTAACGTGAAAGAGTTACGCTATGCCGATGCCAATATGTTGGAAAAGAAGGTAAAGTGTAACTTCCGCGTAATGGGCAAAAAGTTCGGCAAGCTAATGAAGGCTGTTAATGCTGCTGTAACGGCTTTGAGCCAAGACGATATTAATAAATTAGACGCTGAAGGCAAGATTGCATTAAGCGTTGAAGGACAATCTATCGAAGTAGAACGAGCTGATGTTGACATCATCAGCGAGGATATGCCTGGTTGGACTGTAGCTAACGAAGGTGCGCTAACAGTAGCACTTGACCTTGAAATCACTCCTGAACTCAAAAACGAAGGCTTGGCACGTGAAATTGTCAAACGTATTCAAACCTTCCGCAAGGAAAGTGGTTTCGAAATCACCGACCGCATAAACATTACAATTGAACAGAATGATAACATTGACAATGCTGTAGCAAGTTTTAAAGACTACATTGCTGCACAGGTTTTGGCTGACAACATTGCCACAAGCAATGAGGTGGCCAATGCTAACGCAACCTTCGACTTTGAAGAGTTCAAGGTAGCTGTGTCAATTGTAAAAGCATAAAAAACACGTTTATGAGTTTAATGAACTAACTACGCATACCATGCAAAGTTCATTAAGCTCATAAACTCATTAAACTCACAACCGTTTTAGTAATATTGAGAAGATGTCTTCTTAATACTACTCTATTTTAAAACTAATTGCCATGTCTGAAAAGAAACGCTATTCAGATGAAGAATTGGAGATCGGAA